>CAYTWF010000089.1:0-8753 GCA_964441705.1 uncultured Butyrivibrio sp. | reverse complement strand
TTGAAGATGGAATTAAACATTCACAGGCAAAGATAGAACAGGCAGAGGCACAGTTTAAGCAGGCAAAGGCACAATTTAAGCAGGCAAAGGCACAGTTAGAGCATACAGGAGCACAGTTAGAGCATACAGAAGCACAGTTAGAACAGGAACGACATGATGCCATATTTATTTTAATCAATTCCTTAAAGGATGCCAAAATTTCCTCTAATCAGATTATTGCAACCCTTGAAAAGCAATATCACCTTACCAAAGAACAGGCAGAAGCGTATATGGATAGCGATAAGATAAAGCAATAGTGGCATTAATTAACCCGTCATTTGATTACAGCGACCAAATGACGGGTTATTATTATCTCACATTACTTTCTATACAATTGTAGTTCCGCACTTACCTGTAAGAGCTTCTCCTGCTTTATCAAGATTAGCAATTACTGCCTTTCTCTCATCACCGGCAAGAACAAATTCCACAGCTGCATCAACCTTAGGGAGCGTTGTGATAGCCTCAAGATTCTCTTCATTAACATATTTCTTAAGGTCACGTGCTGATACAGTATCAAATGACTGTTCCTTAGCAGTTCCCTCATTAATTGTCAGCTTGTCAGAAGCTGTCAGGAAAAGAAGTGTTCCAGCATCCACAAGCTCTGCAAGACGTGCTGCCGCATAATCCTTCTCAATTATGGCACTTGCACCCTTAAGAGTTGTTCTCTGTTCAAGTACAGGAATTCCACCGCCACCGACTGCAATTACTATCTGTCCAGCATCCAGTAGTGCTCTTATGGCATCTATTTCATATATGTCCTGAGGCTTTGGAGCAGCAATAATTCTACGATAGCCCTTTTCCTCTTTGACAACATAATTACCCTTCTCCTCTTCTGCATCAGCCTCTTCCTTGGTCATATATCTTCCAATAACCTTAGTTGGATTGGAGAACGCTCTGTCAAATGGGTCTACCTTAACCTGAGTTATAATGGTAGCTACAGTCTTGTATATTCCACGATTAAGCAGCTCTGTTCTAATAGCATTTTGCAGGTCAAAACCAATATATCCCTGACTCATTGCACCACAAAGTGACATAGGAGCAACAGTATAACGGGAATCAAGTCTTGCGAACTCTGTCATGGCAGTCTGTATCATTCCCACCTGAGGTCCGTTGCTGTGAGTAATTACTATCTGATATTTTGCTTCAACAAGGTCTGCAATAGCCTTTGCAGCCTTACTTACATTGGCTTTCTGCTCTGGAAAGGTCTCTCCAAAAGCATTACGTCCTAATGCAACAACAATCTTTCTATTATCCATTATTGTGCCTCTCTTTACTCTTAATACTGCCATAACGGCATTAATCTTCATATATTATATTATATTTTGCAATAAAAATAAACCCTAATAATTATCTGTCAAAAACATAGCTAAGCACATTATAGAACAGTGAATTGGAATATTTGGAATATACCACCTCTCTTGACATTACAGGATTGTCCGAGATAAGTGCATCCACTCCCATCCTTGTCAGCTCCTTTGCCTTGCTTCTGCTGTTAACGGTCCATACATATATCTGTTTACCCCTGTTGTGAATTGCATCTACAACATTTTTATTAACATATGCCGAATTAATACTGAAGGCATCAACATAATCTATGTTATAGAAGCTGCCATAGGCAACAGTAAGAACATAGCCTGTTTTGATGTTGGTATCTATCTGCTTCATAGCCTTAAGTGCCTCATAATTCATAGAGGTGACAACGCAGTCCTCCTCATATTCATACTTATGAATCAGTTCCGCAACACTATCTACAAGGTCAGGCTCGTGACTGCTTAGCTTAATCTCTATATTAAGCTTAATCTTGCCCTTAGTGTACTCCATTACCTGTTCAAGTGTTGGTATTCTGCACTGGGCATACTCTTCGTCGTCTCCAAAAAAGCTTCCGGCATCAACATCCTTAATCTCATCATAGGTGACATTCCATATATATCTGTTAATACCTGTGGTACGCTTAAGACTTGGGTCATGCATAACCACAATAACTCCATCACTGGTCTCATGAACATCCAGCTCAATATAATCTGCAGTGGCCTCAACTGCATGTTCAAATGCCATCATTGTATTCTCCGGGGCATCATATGAGCATCCACGGTGAGCCATAATCTGAGTTTCACTGAAGATTTCCACTTTAGAAAATGGATTGCTGTCAAAAGCATCAATCATATAGTAAACATTTAGAGCTAATGTACATACAATTGCAACAATTGACACAATTATCTGTGGCAATGGATGAACCTGTTTCTTACATTCTATTTTTTCGGTAATCTCGCCAATATTACGAGGCACGCCATTATCGTACCGATACCGGTAAAAAAGTCCGGTTATTACTGCATAGGACACCGGCAGCGAGAAAAGAGTCATAACTAATTTCACAACTGTAATAATTACTCTGAAGGATGACAGATAGATTGCCATACCTATATCAGCCTTGTCAAGAATAAAAACACCTGTGCTCATTATAAGAATCACTACAAGATAGATAATGTAGATGCTCACAACAATTAACACATTCCAGCCCAGCATAACTAAAAAGCTTTTCATCCTACGCCGTCTGATAAGTGACCTGCTCATTTTTTTGCACCAGGTAATATCTTCAGCATCGTATGCCATATAATTCATTGCGAACATATGCTCAAGGCAGTAAAGAAAAAGAGCAAGCAATAGAAGCCCTGCCGGAATAAGAAAATATCTATAGGTACTTATTGCCTCCTTGGCCGGGTCAGGGATTGTAACATTACTGAGCCAAAAGCCTAAGAGGGTTATGTTCATTACCACAGAGATAAGTGCTATATTAATAACAGCACGAATTTTCTTTTTCTTCATTGAATGGCGCATCAGTATTGCACCAGCCTTGAAAATAGATACTATTGTGATTGGCTGGTCATGATACCCTGCATCAAAGCAAACTGACAGGCAGGCAACCTCATAGGTTATATATATTGCCAGAATAACTATAAGCAGCAGGAAAAAAATAATCGTAAACGGACTTCTTATATAAGTAAAAAAATAATTATTGGTAAGGTATTTAAAGCCTGCCAGACGCAGTGTAAGATTCATGCCCTGAATAAATAACGGATAAAATACAGCGATAGCCACCAGCTTATACAAAAGCTCAAATATGATAATATTGCGACCACATTTCTTAATCAATGTTACGGCGTCGCCAAATATCATCTGTCTATAATCCTTTAATCTGTGCTTAATTATATGCTTCATGACAAAGATGTCCTTTTCTTACCAATAGCCCCCAGGCGGACCTGGGGGAAATAAGTGTTATTTTATAATGATGCTTCAAGCTTTCTGCGTATTGCTTTAATGAAATCAAAGCTGTTAAGAACCTTTGGAGCTTCAATTGTTGTAATGAGGGCCAGGTCTTTGGTCATCTCACCACCTTCAATTGTATCTACACAGGCTTTTTCCAGCTTATCTGCGAATTCCATAAGCTCCTTGTTGTCATCCAGCTCCCCACGCTTTCTAAGTGCACCGCTCCATGCAAAAATTGTTGCTACAGAATTGGTAGAGGTCTCCTCTCCCTTAAGGTGCTTGTAATAATGTCTCTGTACGGTTCCATGGGCTGCCTCATATTCGTAGAAGCCATCTGGTGACACAAGAACTGAGGTCATCATTGCAAGTGAACCAAAAGCAGTTGCAACCATATCACTCATTACATCTCCATCATAGTTCTTGCAGGCCCATATATATCCGCCCTCAGACTTCATAACACGTGCTACTGCATCATCAATAAGTGTATAGAAATATTCAATTCCTGCGGCTTTGAATCTGTCAGCATACTCTGCGTCATATATATCCTGGAAAATATCCTTGAAATTATGGTCATATTTCTTGGAAATTGTATCCTTTGATGCGAACCATAAATCCTCCTTCTTATCCAGCGCATAATTGAAGCAGCTTCTTGCAAAGCTTTCAATTGACTTATCTATATTATGCATTCCCTGAATAATTCCAGGAGAAGTAAATTCATGAATTGTCTCTTTGATTACGGCTCCATCCTCACCTGTAAATACAAGCTCAGCCTTACCGGCTCCGGGAACCTTAATCTCTACATTACGATATACATCACCATAAGCATGTCTGGCTATGGTAATTGGCTTATGCCAGTTCTTAACAAGTGGCTCAATACCCTTAACAATAATAGGTGCGCGGAATACCGTACCATCCAGAATAGCTCTGATTGTTCCATTAGGGCTCTTCCACATCTCCTTCAGATTATATTCCTTCACTCTGGCTGCATTAGGAGTGATTGTGGCACATTTAACAGCAACCTTATATTTCTTGGTAGCCTGTGATGCATCAACAGTTACCTGGTCGTTAGTCTCATTACGATACTCAAGTCCAAGGTCATAATATTCTGTGTTAAGGTCAATAAAAGGAAGTAATAATTCATCCTTAATAGACTTCCACAGTATTCTTGTCATCTCGTCTCCATCCATCTCTACAAGAGGAGTTGTCATTTTGATTTTTTCCATTGTTGTTCTATTCTCCTTACAGCTGTTTTCATATAAATCTAATTATAACTACATTATTTTCTAAAATCAACAATTATTAAGTAAACAAGACAAACCATGTTGAATATGAGTATATTGTAAATCAATTTCCCGGAGGAAATAATATGAGTGATTTAGCAGCAACAGGATGCGATTGCGGCTGCGGCAGCAACAATAACAGCTGCAATATTTTACTTTGGCTTTTAATCCTTTCATGTGCATGTGGAGGAGAAGGCACAAGCTTACTTGGAGGTAACGGCGGATTATTCGGCGGCAACGGCGGATGTGGCTGTAACGACGGCTGTGGTAACTCAAGCTGGATATGGATTCTCATCCTCATTATGTGCTCAGGCTCCTGCTAGTCAATGCACCGCGGAGGCATATTATGGTTATGCCTCCGCATATACTGATATATACCAGAAAACAGGAAAAATAAATGAAACCGGCTGACATTCTTCCATTAACCGAATTTGATATGGTCACATCAGGTACATACCTTCAGATGATGAAGGCTTACATTCCATTTGTCAGTCTGAGTGAACAGCGAACATTATCTTTAATGATTCGTATTATGGAATTAATTAACACAATCAGCTTCTATAAGAATCTTACAGCCCCCTCGCCTCTGTCCAGAAGCTGTCATGACCAGCAGTTCATTATCAGTGAAATTGCCCGTTATTGTTCCAAAAAGGACAGGGAGATTCTGGATATGATGAACAATATGTCCAACATGAGTGAGCTCTACAAAATGTACCAGCAAATGTCCTCTCCTGATAGTTCTGAAGCAGAGACCTCCGGTAAAGCACCGAGGTCAGACCCTGGCTTCATTAAAAATATGATGACCCCTCAGCAACAGGAAATGTACGAATCTTATATGAGCATGCTTAATAACGGAGGAAATAAATGAATATAGATTATAATTCCATTCCACCCCAAAAGGCTCAGCTGTTAAAGGATTTCATGGCAATGTCTCAGGGAAAGACCCAGGATGAGCTTCTCCCACTTCTCATGGCATTCTTTACCAAGGCCAGGCAGGAGCACATATCTTTTTCCAAGGATGAAATGTCGATTCTGATTGAATCAATAAAAAAAGACCTGCCACCAGCTGAGCAGGAAAAAATGTCACGAATAATTGAAATGGCATTTACAAAATAACAGTAACGCCCATGACCTTGCAGTCATGGGCATAATTATTATTCTTCAATTCTGTGTATAAAAAGACCGCTTCTAAGCTTAGGTTCAAACCAGGTGGACTTTGGCGGCATAAGTAAATCCGCATCTGCCACATCAAACAGCTCTGATATAGAGGTTGGATACATTGAAAAGGCAAGCTTCATATCTGAATTTGCTCTTTTTTCCAGCTCCTCAAGTCCTCTGATTCCACCAATGAAATCAATACGCTTATCAATTCTCGGGTCTCCAATTCCAAGTACAGGAGTCAGGAGGTAATCCTGAAGAACAGCAACATCAAGACCATCCACAGGGTCATCTGACATAATACTTTCCTTGGCAGTCAGCATATACCATTCATCATTAAGATACATTCCAAAGCTGCCCTTCTGTTCAGGATACAGTGCCCTTCTGCCCTCGTCCTCAATCTCAAAATACTTGGAAACAGATTCCATGAATTCTTCTTCACTAAGTCCATTAAGGTCCTTAACAACACGATTATATGGCATAATCATAAGCTGCTCATCCGGGAAAAGCACTGACAGAAAATAATTAAATTCCTCGTCACCTGTATAATCAGGATGCTCCTCTCTTCTCTTGAGACCAACCTTAACAGCAGATGCTGCTCTATGATGTCCGTCAGCTATGTATATTGAATTAATTGACGCAAAGGCATCATGTACAGCGGTAATATCTGCTGCATCGGATATCTGCCATACCCGGTGTCCGATACCATCATCTGATACAAAAGCATACAAAGGCTCTGTGGTCTTCACACTGTCAACAACACCATTAATTATCTCATTAGACCTGTAGGCAAGGAAAATCGGACCCGTCTGGGCACTTGTTCTGTCAACATGGTTGATTCTGTCAAGCTCCTTATCAGCTCTTGTTTTCTCATGCTTCTTGATTCTGTTGTTAAGATAATCATCAATCGATGCGCAGGCAGTAATACCTGTCTGTGTACGTCCATCCATTGTAAGCTCATAGATATAATATGCCTCTGTATCATCGGTAATAAATGTTCCATCAGCAATACGTGCATCTAAAAGCTCACGTGCCTTATCGTATACACAGTCCGCGTAGGTGTCCACATCATCAGCAAACTGGGTTTCAGCTCTGTCAATATTAAGAAATGACAGTGGCTTATTCTGTACTTCTTCGCAGGCCTCCCTGCGGTTATAAACGTCATAAGGAAGGGCAGCTACAGCCTGAGCCTTATCAGCTGCCGGTCTTATGCATTTAAATGGTTTGATATCAGCCATTATTTCTCCTCTTATTTAATAACTCTTACTTTAAGGATTCCGTCTTTTGACTTAATCTCTTCTGCAATCTCAACAGCCTCTGCCTTATCAATATCAAGCATTGAATAAGCATATTCGCCGCGGCTCTGGTTAATCATTTTCTCAATATTAATTCCTGCATTGCCGAATACTGTTGTAAGTCCGCTTATAATACTTGGAACATTCTTATGCAGAACACCAATTCTTCCTGCTGCACTGCATACGCCCATATCGCAGGCAGGGAAATTAACTGAGTTGCGGATATTACCATTCTCGATATAATCCATAAGCTCGTTAACAGCCATCACTGCACAGTTATCCTCAGACTCAACTGTAGAGGCTCCAAGATGTGGAAATGCATTGCAGCCCTTGGTATTAGCAAGTCTTGGAGTTGGGAAATCAGTAGCATAAGCAGCTACCTTGCCAGCCTCAAGAGCATCTGCAACATCATCTGCACATACAAGAAGGTCTCTTGCAAAATTAAGAAGAACAACTCCATCCTTCATAAGAGCAATAGTATCTTTATTAATCATTTCGCGTGTGTCATCAAGAAGAGGTGTATGTACTGTAATATAATCACAGCTTGTAAATATCTCCTCTCTTGTCTTAACAACCTTAACACTTCTTGAAAGGTTAAGGGCATTCTGAACTGAAAGAAATGGGTCACAGCCAATAACTTCCATTCCAAGACCTGATGCTGCGTTGGCAACAAGTACACCAATAGCTCCAAGTCCGATTACGCCAAGCTTCTTGCCTTTAATTTCTCTTCCGGCAAATTTGCTTTTGGCCTTTTCCATTGTTTTGCCGATGTTCTCATCATCCTTGTTCTCAGTAACCCATCCATTAGCAGCAATAAGATTTCTTGATGCAAGAATCATAGCTGAAATAACGAGTTCCTTAACACCATTGGCATTAGCGCCCGGTGTATTGAATACAACGATTCCTTTGTCAGCACATTTATCAAGTGGGATATTGTTAACTCCTGCACCTGCTCTTGCTACTGCTAAAAGGTTATCCGACAACTCAAGGTCATGCATAGCCGCACTTCTAACTAATACGACCGAAGCATCTGCAAAACTGTCAGTTCTTTCATAATCACCTGTAAAACGCTTTAAACCCTCATTGGATACCGGGTTAAGGCAGTTATATTTTACCATAATAATATCCTCTTGCTAAATACACCCAAGAGACTCTCATATTATTCCAGAGTATATCTCATGGAATAACGGGTGTTATTTAGTATTCTCTTTCTCAAATTTTCTCATAAATTCTACCAGCTTCTCAACGCCTTCAATTGGCATTGCATTATAGATGCTGGCTCTCATGCCTCCAACGGTTCTGTGTCCCTTAAGATTCTCAAAGCCTGCAGCCTTAGCTTCTGCTACAAACTTAGCATCAAGGTCACTGTCACCGGTTACAAATGGAACATTCATAAGTGAACGGTCTTCCTTAACAACTGTTCCCTTGAATAACTTGCTCTGATCTAAGAAATCATATAAAATCTTGGCTTTCTTTTCGTTGAGTTCTTTCATCTTCTCAAGTCCGCCCATCTTCTTTAACCACTTGAATACCTTACCGCAAATATAAATACCATATGCTGGTGGTGTGTTATATAAAGACTTAGCATCTGCATGAATCTTGTACTGTAACATTGTTGGTGTGCCTGGAAGAACATCATCTGTTATAAGGTCTTCTCTAATGATAACAATAACAACACCTGCAGGGCCAACATTCTTCTGAACTCCACCATAGATTA
>CAYTWF010000088.1:0-9238 GCA_964441705.1 uncultured Butyrivibrio sp. | reverse complement strand
CTTAAAGGCTTATGACACAGTAGAAGTAAAAGAGAAGCTAAACGCTCTGGAGAGCGTAATAGGGAGTAGGGGCCAATGAAACATATAACGGAAGCGAGGGCTAAGTAATGGCTAACAAATACCAGCTTGATAAGCTATTGAAGAAAAAGGGCTGGACTGGAAAAGAAGTAGGGCAACTTCTTATAGCCAGTATGCTTAACGACATAAAGCAACAGGGGCAAGGGGGAAAGACCCCGCTTTTCTCTCAAGCTGATTTTGAGAAGATGGAGAGTAGCCTTAATAGCGATTTTGATTATCTCTCTTATGGGGTATACAGAGAACTCTACAGCTCTATAATTGACAGCTTTAACAGAGGGCAAGGGCTTTGCCAGCAATTCTATAACGGCTTTTCCCGCCTGTTTACGGTGCTTAGAGAAGTACAAACAGCCGATAACGTACAAAAGGCTAATGACGATACCCCGCTTATTATGACAGAGAGCCAGTATAAGAGACTGGAAGCGGAAGCGGTACAGACCCTTAAAGGGCGCAAAGAGAGCTACTACTCCCTCTTATTCCATATACTGGAGAAGTCTTTAGACGCTGGAGACGAAGCCCCAGAGCCTATTAGAACCGCCATAGAAGCCACAAAGGAAATACCAGCCGAAAAGATAACCTTTTCCCGCTCTTACAACGAACAAATGGGAGAGGGCTACTACAGCTTGCCAGACGGACGGAGAAGCGACCAAATGACAAGCGAGGAGTGGCAAAAGGCCTTAGAGGAAGAAATTTTAAGAACCCATAAGCTAACCATAAACGGAGAGCCAGCAAGCACAGAGGAGACCATAAGGGAGTATAACAGAGACCGCCGTATAAAGAGCTATGAGCTTTTCTTTAAGGGGGCTAAGGCTATAAGGGAGCTTGTGCTGGAGCGGACAGGAAAAGAGTTAGACGGCACAGACGAAGAAATAGAGGAAGCCCTTAACGATATTCTTAACGATAATATAGACTATGTAGGGAAAGCCAGATATAACCCTAATGCGGAAAAGATAGCGGAAGCTCTGGGCTTTTCGACCCCTACAGAGTGGCACACTTACGAAGAACTCCCAGAGGGGCTAACGGCTTACGACCTCTTAGACCTCATTACAGATAGCTCCCGCTATGGGGAGACAGACAAAAAGAAGCACCTAAAGGCATTTAAGACGGAGTACAAAGAGCTGTACACCGCCCTCAACGCCTATATAGAGGAGAATGTACCCAAAGCCAGAGGGCTAAAGCCTAACCAGCTCTATAAAAATATTGTTAGCTGGGGAGAGCTTGCGGACGCAGGAGTTATAGGCTATAGCTACCTCATACAGCCAGACGATAGGGAAATAGTACAAATCTGGACAGAGGGAGAAGACACTACAGAAAACAAGAGCAAACGCCTTAGAGCAGGGCTAAGGGGTATTGCTATCCTTAGAAACCCCGCCAGCTACCAAACAGACGAAAACGGAGACTATATAGAGGAGAAAAGCCCGCTCCCGTTTTTCTTGAGCCTTTATACCTTAGAGGGGGACGGAGACAAGATAGCAGAGATAAACAGCTATATAGATGATCTCATATACCCCGCTTTAAGCTACCTCTATGCTTTTAACTCCCTCATGGGGATTATAGGCAAGGTATACGACCTACCAGAGCTTGAAGAAGTGGCAAGGTTTGATACAAGAGTTTATGAAAGTAATATAAGTGGCTATAATGGTATGCTGTACCTTTTCTATCTCAATGTTTATGGAAACGAAGAAGAAAAACAACGCAAGAGAGCCATTATAAAAAAAATCTTTAGACCGCTGGAAGCGGATACCCTAAAGCCCTCACAGGAAGCCATAGAGGAAGTAACAGCAGAGCTTACAAAGCTGGGATTTAGTATTGACGCATGGAAGAAGCTAAAGTATCTGGACGCATTTATAGACCGCCTTATGAATAGCAGAGAGGGGGCTTTATAAATGGAAGTTTATACGCAATTCGCAAAGAAGTTTAACTCTGTAGAGGAGATGGAAGCCTATAAGAAAAAGATAGCAGAGGAGCGGGAGAAAAAAGCCCTTGAAGCCTTAGAAGCTGTAGAGAGTACCGCCCCCGCCATCTCCAGAGTAGTCCCCTCCATTCTCCCTACAGGCGAAAGAGAAAAGAGTACCTTTAGCACGATAAGACAGGGTATAGCTACTAACGCTCTTACAAAGATAAAACCAAGTACGAAGCGGAACACGATTATAGACACTATCACAGGCACAGCCACAATAACACAGGGCAATTTCTCTATAACCATTCCAGACTTTACGAAGCTTAAAGGCTTTAAGACTTCCACCTACCAGCTTTTGGACGCTCTTACAGTAGCCCTAACGGAAACAGGAGCTAAAAGCCCTGTAGTAGCTTTATCCTTAGAGGAGTACATGGAAAAGAGAGGGCTTAAAGATAAAAAGGAAGCCAGAAAACAGGCTAAAGACGATTTAGAGACCCTCTTTAATGCCACAATATCCTTTAAGGAAAAGAGGAAAAAGGGGCAAGAGCAAGACTTCCACGACATAAGGATTATAGACAGCAAAGGCATTAGAAAAGGCGTTATAAATGTTTCATTCGGAACAGCCTTTTACAATATCCTTTTAGGCTATCCTATCATGCCTTACCCCGCTCAACTCTGGACACTCAACAGCAAGCGCAGCCCTAACAGCTTTTACCTACTAAGGAAGATAGCAGAGCATAAAAACATGAATGTATGGAAAAAGAACGAGGATATTATAGCGGTAAAAACGCTCTTAGCTGTAGCCCCTAATCTTCCCTCTTATGAGGAAGTAATGGCAACGGACAGGGCATTAAACAGGCGTATAGTAGAACCTTTTGAGCGGGATATGGACGCTCTGGAAGATACCCTAACATGGGCATATTGCCACAGCAATAACAGCCCGCTCACAGACGAAGAATTAGCAAGCCTTAGCTATGAGACCTTTATAACCCTCTTAGTAAAGACGGACTGGAAACTATACCCAGACCAGACCGCCAGACTTGAGAGAAAAGCGGAGCGGATAGAACAGGCAGAACAAAAAAAAGGGGGGGTGAAACACAGCAAAAGGGGGGGTAACGGACAGCAAAAGGGGGGGTAACGGACAGCAAAAGGGGGGGTAACGGACAGCAAGATTTTTTTTAAACCCTTGTAAATAAAGGCTTTATAGCCACTCTCCAGACCCTAATATAACTAATATAACTAATATATTTAAGAAGCGCACACAGCCCCGCTTGTTATCGGGCTGTATGCTATCATATAGAAGCCCCAGAGCCTATAAAAAAGAAGCTGGGGGAGCGGGGTACTCTTTTCCTTAAAGGCTGTAGGGGGTATGCAAATCTCCAGCCACACAGGAAGCGGAGAACGGCAGGGAGTACCACGCACAAAACCGCAAAATTCAAAAGGGGTATTACCCCCCTGTAAAATCAAAGCCAGAGAGGAGCTTTATAGACGATGGACAGACAGGAAGCCAGGGAACAGCTTAAGGGACAGCTTAGAGCTTATGTAGAGAGCATAACCAGCAAGAGCAAGGGGGCTAATATGTATGTATGCCCGCTATGCGGAAGCGGTACAGGAAGCCACAGCACAGGGGCTTTTAGCATTAAAGACGGTACAAGCTGGAAGTGCTTTAGCTGTAATAAGGGCGGGGACATTTTCGACCTTATAGGGGAGTATGAGGGAATAGCAGACCACAGCGAACAGCTTAAGAGAGCTGGGGAGCTTTTCGGAATAACCATAGACAGCTACAGGGCTACAGCTCAAGAGGATTTTAGAGAGTACCAAAACCAGCCCAAAAATGAACAATATACACATAGCAACATACACACAACAGACTACACACAATTCTTTTTACAGGCAAATAGGGATATAGTAAAGACCAGCTACCACAGAGGGCTTAGTATTGAGACCCTTAACCGCTTTAAAATCGGATATGTAGAGAGCTGGAGACACCCTAAAGCCCCTAACGCTCCCGCCAGCCCCCGCTTAATCATTCCTACCAGCAAAGAGAGCTACTTAGCGAGGGATACCAGAGACCAGATACCAGAGGAGCAAAAGCCTTACACTAAGAGCAAAGTAGGAAGTATCCACCTCTTTAACGCTAAGGCACTCCAGACCGCTACAAAGCCTATTTTTATTGTAGAGGGGGAGCTGGACGCTCTAAGCATTATTGAAGTAGGCGGGGAAGCTGTAGCTTTAGGGACTACTACAAAGGTAAAGAGCCTTTTAGAGCTACTTAAGACGAAGAAGCCAGAGCAACCGCTTATTATAGCTCTGGATAATGACGAAGCGGGAGAAAAGGCTTACAGGGAGCTATCAGAGGGGCTAAAAGGGCTTAGTATTCCCTTTTACAGGCTTAACCACGCTGGGGAGTATAAGGACGCTAACGAAGCCCTACAGGGCAACAGAGAAGCCCTTAGACAGGCTGTAGAGGAAGCGGAGCATATACAGGACGAAGCGGAACAGGCACAGAGGGAAGCCTACCTAAGTACTTCCACAGCGCACTATTTACAGAGCTTTATAGACGGTATAGCCGATAGCGTGAATACTCCCTATATTCCTACAGGCTTTAAGACGCTGGACGCTGTATTAGATGGGGGCTTATATGAGGGACTTTATATTGTAGGTGCTATAAGCTCTTTAGGAAAAACTACCCTCATAACCCAGATAGCAGACCAGATAGCACAGGCGGGGCAAGATGTTTTAATCTTCTCTCTGGAGATGGCAAGAGCGGAAATAATGGCTAAGAGTATCAGTAGGCACACGCTCCAGCAAGTGCTTAGTAGTGGCGGGGACATTCGGAACGCAAAGACCACAAGGGGCATAACCACAGGGAAACGCTATGAGGGCTACAACAAGACGGAGCGGGAGTTTATCAACGGAGCAATAGTAGCCTATAGCCAGTATGCGGGACACATTTACATTAGCGAGGGTATAGGGGATATAGGAGCGGAGCAGATAAGGGAGACGGTAAAACAGCATACTCTCTTTACAGGCAACACTCCAGTAGTGATTATAGACTATCTCCAGATTTTAGCCCCCTACAGCGAAAGAGCCACAGACAAGCAGAACACAGATAAGGCGGTAATGGAGCTTAAGAGGATAAGCAGAGATTTTAAAACCCCTGTAATAGGCATAAGCTCTTTTAATAGGGCTAATTACTCTGTAGCGGTAACTATGGAAGCGTTTAAGGAAAGCGGGGCAATAGAGTACTCCAGCGATGTTTTAATAGGGTTACAGCTCAAGGGAGCGGGCAAAAAGGATTTTGACGCAAACGAAGCTAAGAAGAAAAGCCCCAGAGAGATAGAGCTTGTAATACTGAAAAACCGCAACGGAAGCACAGGGGACAAGCTGGGGTATAGGTACTACCCGCTCTTTAACTACTTTGAAGAAGAATAAAAGGGGGCTATACAGGCACACGAACAGAGAGCCACAGAGTTAAAAGCATTGATAGCAAAGGCAGAGGGCGGGGAGAGCTTAACGGCTTAACCCGCTCCCTTTTTGTAAATAATCTATTACAATGTACTGATATATGAAAATGGTACTTGACATAGCGGAAGTAGAACGCTATAATAGTAGATAGTAGAGCATACCCTTACAGCTATACACATAAGGGTATAGGGAGAGGAGCTTACACAATGAACGCCTTAGCAACAGTACAGAGCGGGAATATCATAGAGCAACAGGAAATAGGAGCGGAGCTTTTTAACCGCTTTATTGCCTATCTGGATACCACGCCTAAGACCATAGAGACATACACTAAAGCCCTTAGACAGCTTTTTAGCTACTTCTCCCTTAATGGCATTAGACAGCCCCAGAGAGAGGATATTATAGCCTTTAGAGAGGAGCTTAAAGCCAGCGGGCATAAGCCTACTACCATTCAGAACTACATAACCGCTACTAAGCTCTTTTTTAGCTGGACAGCTCAAGAGGGCTACTACCCTAACATAGCAGACCACTTAAAAGGGGCAAAGCTGGACAGGGAACACAAAAAGGACTACCTCACAAGCAGACAGGTAAAAGAAGTGCTGGGGAGCATAGAGCAGGACACGCTACAGGGACTTAGGGACTACGCTATATTAACCCTTATGGTAACAGGGGGGCTTAGAGATATTGAAGTATCCAGAGCCGATATAGGAGACCTTAGAACCGCTGGAGAGTTTACTGTACTTTATGTCCAGGGCAAGGGCAGACAGGAAAAAACAGAGTATGTAAAAATCTCCCCTCAAGTAGAAAAGGCTATCAGAGCTTACCTTAAAGCCAGAGGAAACGCTGGAGAGGAAGAACCGCTCTTTACTTCCCTTAGCAATAACAGCAAGGGGAAAAGGCTTACTACCCGCTCCATTAGCGGAATAGTAAAGAACAGGCTTAAGGAAGCGGGCTATAATTCGGAACGCCTTACAGCTCATTCCCTTAGACACACAGCGGTAACACTCTCCCTCTTAGCGGGGAAAGACATAACGGAAGTACAGCAATTCGCACGCCACGCTAATATAACTACTACCATGATTTATAACCACAGCTTAGATAAGGCTAAGAATAGCTGTAGTGAAGCCATAGCACAAGCTATCTTTTAACGGCATACACATAGCAGTATACACATAAACCGATAAGGGGGGACAGCATGACTATTACAGAGAAGCGGGACGCAACCCCAGAGGAAGCGGAAGAATACGAAAGCTGGAGCAAGTAGGAGAGGAGCGGGAGACCATGAACACAATAGCGGTAATCAATCAAAAAGGGGGAGTAGGCAAAAGCACAACGGCTTTAGCCATTGGAGCGGGGCTTATCCTTAAAGGCTACAGAACCCTCTTTATTGACTTAGACGCACAGGGCAACCTTACTTATACTCTGGGGGCTACCACACAGGGCTATAACGCTCTGGGAGTGTTACAGAGCCCAGAGACCGCCAAAGAGGAGATACAGCACACAGAACAGGGGGACATTATAGCCAGCTCCCCCTCTTTGGCTGGAGCGGATACCCTTATAACACAGACAGGAAAAGAGTACAGGCTTAAGGAAGCTCTGGAGACCATAGCGGGAGAATATGACTATTGTATAGTTGATACCCCGCCCGCTCTGGGGATACTTACTATAAACGCCCTCACAGCTTGCACAGGGGCTATTATCCCCTCACAAGCGGACATTTACAGCCTACAGGGAATAAGCCAGCTCAACGGCACTATAGAGACGGTAAAGAAGTATTGCAACCCCTCTTTATCCATTATGGGAATAGTGCTAACCCGCTTTAATGGACGCTCCATTATTAGGAGAGAAGTAGCGGAAATGCTGGAGCAAACAGCCGAACAGCTCCACACGAAGCTATATAGAGCCAGAATAAGGGAGTGTACCGCTTTAGTAGAAGCACAAGCCACGAAGCAGAGTATTTATAAGTATTCTCCCAAAAGCAACGCCACAGCGGACTATAAAGCCCTTGTAAATGAAATCTTAGGAGAGGAGTAACCACGATGGCAAAGAAAAGTTTTAAGGACAGCATTAACCCCGCTATGAGCTTTATATCTCAAGAGAGCATAGACAGGGCAGAGGGAGAGACCCCTACCACAGAGGAGACCACAGCAAAGGGAAAGAGAACCGCTAAAGCTCCAGAGGGCTATAAGCTCAACCCTCTTTATATAGAAACTAAGAGCGAACGCCTACAGCTACTTGTACAGCCCTCTCTTAAAGCAAAGCTCAAAGAAAAGGCTAAGAGAGAGGGGACAAGTGTAAACGACCTTGTAAATAGTATCCTGTATGACGCATTAGCAGAGGAGTAAAAGCGATGGCAGATATTAAAGTATACACGCTGGACGAAGTAGCGGACATTATGACAGTGACGAAGCGGACGCTTTACAACTACATCAAAGCGGGGACGCTCCACGCTGTAAAAATGGGGAAGTATTGGAGGATATCAGAGGAGAGCCTACAGGCTTTTATCTCTAATGGCACTCCAGTAGTAGACGCTAACAAGAGACCAGAGAACCAGCTTAAGAACAAGAGGTAATCTATGAAACAATGCCTAATATGCGGAAGCACGATAGAGGGCAAGTACAGTAACAATAGAAAATACTGTAGCGAACAATGCAGACGCACAGCGGAAGCTAAGAAAAGAATAGGAAATATAGCAGACAGAGCCAAAAGGGTAAACTTCTTAGCTCAAGCTGTATATAAGGCTTATGGCTGTAAATGTGCTATATGCCATTGGAGAGCTACAGAGGAGCTTATAAGCGTAAACGGTAAAATACAATATGCTTACGGTAATGAGATACACCACATAACACCGATAAGCGAGGGCGGGACGGAAACGCAAGATAATATTATCCTGTTATGCCCTAACCACCACAAGCAAGCAGATTTAGGGCTAATCGACAGAGAGACGCTTAGAAGCTATACAAAGCCCTTTATCTTATCGGCAGAGGAAAAGGACAGAGCAATAGCTCAATGCACAGACGCTATAACCGCTCTGATATTTGAAGCATGAAAAACGGTTTAGTTCCGAAAAGGTACATTAGCGGAAGTAGAAAAGAGGGTAAAAAGACACCCTACACAATGACGGTAAAAGACCGCTGTATGATGGTATACACATACAGATATACAGACCACTAAGAGAGGGGGCTATAATTTGAAGCCACAGGAACAGAAAACAGAGTTTATAAGACTTAGGGCAGAGGGAAAAAGCTACTCTGTTATAGCCGATACTCTCCATATCTCTAAAGGCACTTGTACAGCATGGGAGCGGGAGCTTAAGGACGCTATAGCGGAATTGAAACAGGAACAGCTTAACGAACTCTACAGCTCTTACTTTATGACTAAGGAAGCCAGAATAAAGAAGCTGGGGGACACGCTGGAGAGCATTAACACAGCCTTAGACGGAGCAGACCTTAGTATGATACCCCCAGAGAAGCTATTAGAGTACAAACTCAAGTATACGGAAGCATTAAAAGGGGAGTATACAGGGAGCGGAACGCCCTACCAGTTTACAGCCGATAAGATAGAGCCTAAAGACATTGTAACGGCTTTAGCAGACCTCTTAAACAGAGTGAGAACTGGAGAAGTAACCCCAGAACAGGCGAACAGGGAAAGCACCATTATAACTAATCTCTTAAAGGCTTATGACACAGTAGAAGTAAAAGAGAAGCTAAACGCTCTGGAGAGCGTAATAGGGAGTAGGGGCCAATGAAACATATAACGGAAGCGAGGGCTAAGTAATGGCTAACAAATACCAGCTTG
>CAYTWF010000087.1:0-9368 GCA_964441705.1 uncultured Butyrivibrio sp. | reverse complement strand
TAGATGGCCTACGCCGAATATTAGAAAAATATGCTTTAAAAAAATTCTAACATAGTAGTATTAAAATCACAAGTGAATTAATCGCTGTTTGTGTATATTCTGTGCTCGTACTTGAAAAAAAAGCAAACTGATGTTATATTAATAATTACGTTATTATTAAGAAAAGAAGGCGGAATTATTATGACAAAAGTTACAATTATTTCAGGTTTCCTTGGAGCGGGTAAAACAACATTTATTAAGAAGCTCCTTGAGGACGTATATAAGGGACAGAAAATAGTTCTTATTGAGAACGAATTTGGCGAGATTGGTATTGACGGAGGCTTTCTTAAGGATGCAGGTGTGCAAATCAACGAGATGAATTCAGGCTGTATATGCTGCTCACTTGTTGGAGATTTTGGAAAAGCACTTAAGCAGGTATCACATGATTATCAGCCGGATATGATTATTATTGAACCATCAGGTGTTGGTAAGCTGTCAGATGTAATTGCAGCAGTTGAGAAGGTTAAGGACGAGGCAGACCTTTCACTTGAGACGTTTATTACCGTAGCGGATGGAACCAAATGTAAAATGTATATTAAGAATTTTGGTGAATTCTACAATAATCAGATTGAAAGTGCCTCGACAATTGTTCTTTCAAGAACACAGAATATGACAGATGAAAAGCTTGAGGCTGCTGTAGCTCTTATTAAAGAGCATAATGACAAGGCAGCAATTATTACAACGCCATGGGATGACCTTACAGGAGAACAGATTGTTGCAGCAATGGAGAGAACCTCACTTGTTGATGAGCTGTTAAGTGATATTAGTTATGATGATGACGAGGATGAGGAACATGAGCATCATCATCACGACCATGATGAAGAGTGCAGCTGTGGACATCACCATCACCATGATGACGACGATGACGATGATGAAGAGGAACATGAGCATCATCATCACGACCATGATGAAGAGTGCAGCTGTGGACACCATCATCACCACCATCATGCAGATGATGTGTTTAACAGCTGGGGAATTGAAACTCCTCATAAATATGACAAGGCCGAGATTGAGACAATCCTTAAGAGACTTGTAAAGACAGATGAGTTTGGCGTGATTTTAAGAGCTAAGGGAATGGTTCCTGATAAAAATGGCTCTTGGATATACTTTGATGCAGTGCCTGGTGAGTATGAGCTTAGAGACGGAACACCAGAATATACTGGTAAGCTGTGTGTTATTGGAACTAAGGTTGATTCAGATAAGATGGAAGAGCTTTTTGGACTTAAATAGAACAATTAGTCCCCTCAGCATTATTACTGAGGGGATTATATTTTAAACGGAGGAATAATTTATGGAAATTCCAGTATTTATTATTAACGGATTTCTTGAAAGTGGTAAAACAGCATTTATAAAAGATACCCTTGCAGGAGAAGATTTTAATGATGGTTCAAGGTCGCTTATTATTGCCTGCGAGGATGGCGAAGAGGAATATGATAAAGCCGAGATGGAGAAGCTGACAACACATGTTGAAATGGTTGAGGATGAAGAAGAGCTCACTAAGGACTTCTTCGTTAAAGCATGCGATAAATGTAAAGCAGAAAGAGTATTCATAGAATTTAATGGAATGTGGAATCTTGGTGAATTTATTGACCGACTCCCTAAATTTATGGAGGTTGCCCAGATTATTACACTTGTTAATGCCGAGACATATGATATGTATCTTGCCAATATGAAGCAGGTTATGATGGAACAGTATAAGATGACTGAAATGGTTATTTTTAACAGATGTACCAAGGACTCCAACAGAGCCTCATACAGAAGAAGCGTCAAAGCAGTTAATGGCAGGGCACAGGTGTATTTTGAATCATCAGATGGGAGCTCCAATGAAATTAATGAGATTCTTCCATTTGACGTTACTAAGGATGAAATCGAGATAGCCGATGAGGATTATGGAATCTGGTATATGGATGCCATGGATAATCCGGATAAATACGAGAATAAAATAATTAAAACAAAAGCAGTTGTATATAAACCAAAGCAGTATGCCAAGCAGGGTGCTTTTGCTCCAGGAAGATTTGCTATGACCTGCTGCGTTGAGGATATCAGATTTATTGGCTTTAAGTGTAAATGTGAGAAGGAGCTTATGAAGGTGCTTGACGGCTACAAGGACCGTGATTTTATTAATCTTACGGCCCGGGCAAAGGTTGAATTTTGCAAGGAATATAAAGGACCAGGAGTTGTTTTGTATGGTATGGAGATAGCGGACGCTGCCAAGCCAGAGGACGATTTGGTATATTTTAATTAAGACTGGGGGTCAATATGAAATTAATCAGAAAATTATGTGCTGTAATAATGTCAGTGGCAGTTGTCATATCTATAACTGGCTGCGATATGCACAAAAATACTCCACAGGAGGTTCAGACAAAATTTGATGAATTCTGTGAAACCATAGTAAATGATCTGATTGCTTCAGACAGCTTTAATGCACATTACAATGTGACAGACGAGGCTGATTATGGTGTATCCTTTGAGGACAGCGATTATACGCTGGGCGAGTTTACACGGGAGAGCACCAAGGAAGGCGAGGATTCCCTTGAGGAGTACTATAATCACCTTAAGGCATTTCAAAAGGAGGACTTAACGCAGGAACAGCAGCTTACCTATGATGTCCTTATGGAATATTTTGAGGAACAGATAATGTATAATGGCTCATATCTTATACAGAATATTATGGGCCTGAATTCCGGAATTATAGGCAATCTTTCAACGAATTTTATTGAATATCAGTTCTATGATGCAGAGGACATTGACCATTATTTTATGTATCTTGAGGACGTTCCAAGATATATGAATCAGGTGTACGATTACCTTAGAGAGCAGTCTGAGGAAGGCTATTTTATGTCAGATTATCTGGTTGACCAGATTGTTGACCAGTGCGATGGATATATAGATGCAGAGGTTGACCCACTTATTGCCTCTTTTAATGATAAGATAGATGCGATGAACCTTTCTTCTGAGGATACTAAGGCATATGAAAGCAAAAATGAGGAATATGTAACAACCTATTTTAATCCAATATATACAGACACCAGAGAGCTTCTTCTTGAGCTTAAGGGAACAGGTACTAATGCTGGAGGACTATGTGGCTATGGAGAGGAAGGCAATGACCTTTACAGTGCTATAATCAGAGATAAAACAAGCTGTGATATATCTGCAGATGAGCTTATAGAGCTGCTTGACAATGAAATGTCCAATATAATGAAAACACTTATTGCGATTGCATCTGTAGATTATGAGGAATATCAGAACAGCTTTGATTATCAGCCGGACTTTGATACTCCACAGGAGGTTTTGGAATATGCTCTTGATAAGATGAAGGAGGATTTCCCTGAGCCGGTAACTACCAGCTACAATATTGAGTATCAGAATAAAGCCTGTGAGGTCGAGGGTTCAATAGCCTATTACGTAACGGCAAGAATTGATAACATTAATGTTAATAATATTAAGGTGAATGGCTCAGCGGTTGAGGATAATGCAATGATGCTGTATGCAACGCTTACCCATGAGGGATTTCCGGGACATCTGTATCAGTATACCTCATTTTATAATAATCAGAACATTCCAACTGTAAGGAAACTTTTGTCCTTTATTGGAGCAAGCGAGGGTTGGGCGGAATATGCATCTACCTGTACCTATGATTACCTTCCGGTTGAGGATAGCCTGAAAACACTTCTTGAGCTAAATGATATGTTCTCATATGTACTAAGCTCCAGAATTGATGTTGGTGTTAATTATGAGGGCTGGGATTTGGATGATACCTATGATTACCTGTCTCAGTATATTGATGTAGATACAGATTATGATAGTGAAGATAATACAGTTGCATCAATATTTTATTCTGTTGTAGGAGACCCGGGTTTAATGCTTCCATATACGGTAGGACATATCTATATGAACGAGCTTCGACAGGAGGCTGAGGATGCACTTGGCAGCAGTTTTAACCTGAAGGAGTATCACCAGTGGATAGTGGACATGGGAGTTGCACCATTTGATGTATACAGAAGCGAGCTTTCCAGCTGGTTAACAAAGTGACAGCAGGCGTGTAATATTGATTAGACCACAGCCCTGAGTGTAGCGGTCGTAACCAAGATTGTCAGCACTTTGACACAGCAGCTGTTTGAATTCATTATTAGTCAGTGTTTTATTATATGAAAATACCAGAGCGGCGGCTCCAGACACGATTGGCGTGGACATGGAGGTGCCGCTTTTTGCTGTATAACCGTTACGCTGATTGTGACAGCTTATAATATCAGCGCCTGGTGCAACAATGTCAGGTTTGGGAATCTCACAAAAGGTTGGACCTTTACCGGAGTAGGTCCTGATTGTACCATTGTAGGCATCTGGAGAGGAAATATGGTTGCTGGAGCCAACAGTAATTATTTTACGGCTGATTCCGGGAGTTGTAATTGTGTGGTAGCCGGGACCATTGTTACCGGCAGAGACAATAACCGTAATTCCCATATCCCACATGGAATCTACAGCGCGTACAAGACCACTGGATTCGTCAGCACAGGTGGAGGAGGGGGTTCCAATGGATATATTGACAACTCGTATATTGTACTTTATATGGTTGGCACACAGCCATTGGATTCCTTTCATAATTATTGAGGAATCACCATGCCCCTTGCGATTAAGGACTTTGATGGGAATAATTGTGGCAGCAGGAGCCATTCCTGTATAGGAGCCCTTGCTTGCTGCACCTGAACCGGCTGCAATTCCGGCTACATGGGTACCATGAGAATTGTCATCATACATTGCAGTACGATTGGCAGTGGTGCAGTCTTTAAATTCTACTATTCTTCCTTTAAAATCTCTGTGAGAATATATTCCGGTATCCAAAATGGCAATTCCAATTCCCTGCCCCAGAATTTCGCTTCTGTGTATACGGTCAATTGACAGCAGCTGCCGTATCTTTTTCATAATAAATCCCCCTCTTTTTGGCAGTTATATATATTTTAATATATGAATTTACTGAAAAAATGTCATAATCACCCCCTAAAAGGGGGTAAAAATTATGCAGTGGTTGGGGTATATTTATAACAGTTCAAAAAGGGAACAAACTATATACGATATTATGGAGGAAAAGAGAAAATGAGGATGAACAAAGCAGTATCTAAGATTGGGGCATGGGCATTAACGGGGATGCTTATGATTGGTTCAGTACTTGTAGGTGTTAACGGATTAAGCCACCTGGTTAAGGCTGGTAATGATTCGGTATGGAAGCTTAAGACAGCACAAAGCTATACAGCAGATGCATCAAAGTATTCAGATGCGTATGCAACATTATTTGACCAGCTGGGAGTAGCTACAGAGTTTGGATTGTTTGTAGAGGGTACAACTACATTGAACGGACACATGGACAGCAACCTTGCAACAAGTGTGTTCAATCAGGGCGCTAACTTTAATGCGGGAGCATATACCAATAATGTAAAAGGACTTGTATACATTGCAGACCCGAATTTCCGCCCAAGCAGTCAGGATATTAAGGCAGATACACTTATTGTTGGTACTACCAATGTTGAACTTAGGAATGCTTCAGAATGGTATGTTAATGGAATAAAGGTTACAGCAGCTTCTAATATTGGCAATGTTATGTACAGTAATCCTGATAATCAGTTTATTAATCTTCAGGATGAATTTACAAGACTAAGAGCTTTATCAGCTACATATGCCGGAAAAAGCACTCAGGATGCAGATATTGACAGCTCAACAATTACTTTCAACGGAACCAATAAGATTCAGTATCTGACTGTTAATGCAGTTGAGCTTGCTAATCCAGATATGACAATTAACACAGGCAGTGCAGACTTATGCGTTATCAATGTAGATTTATCCCAGTACACTGCTTCAACCTTTACATTAACAAGAAATAAGGTTAATGGAATAGGAACTAATTCAACAGGTAATCTTGAGGCTCTTTCACTTGCCAATGCCAAGGTACTATTTAACTTCTATGGCAACAGCAATGTAACAGTACAGACAGATGAGGCCGTTGGTACATTTTTATTACCTAATAATAATTTTTTCATGAGCAATACATCATCAGGCAGATTCATATGTAAGAATTTTACCAATGGCGGTGAGATTCATTTCGTATTTACATTAAAGACTCCGGTTGTAGAGGAAGAGACAACAACAGTAGCAGAGACAACCACAACAGCAGCAGAGACAACAACAGCAACACCGGAGACAACAACAGCAGTAGAGACAACTACAGCAGCAGAGACAACAACAGCAACACCGGAGACAACAACAGCAACACCAGAGACAACAACGGCGACACTGGAGACAACAACAGCAACACCGGAGACAACAACAGCGACACCGGAGACAACTACAGCAGTACCGGAGACAACAACAGCAACACCGGAGACAACAACAGCAACACCGGAGACAACAACAGCAGTACCAGAGACAACAACAGCAGTATCGGAGACAACAACAGCGACACCAGAGACAACTACTGCACAGATTGAAACAGAAAGTATTACAGAAACAGAGAGTGCTACGGTTATGGAGACACAGACTGTAGAGACTACAGCCAATGAGACAACTAAGGCTGGAGAGACTGAGGCAGATACAGAGACAACAGTTAATGAGACAACCAAGCCGGGAGAGGTTGAGGCTGATTCAGACCCTGAGACAACGACTGTTACATCAACCAAGCGTGGAGAGGTTGAGGCTGATACAGATTCAGGAGAACAGGTAGATATGGACCTTTTCAAAGCATTACTTGGCATCTCGGGCTTCTTCATAGCAGGACTTGGTGCATATGCACTTATCAAGAAACATAATTAATAGTATAATTTCGTTCCCTTTTAAGGACTGCCGGGCTGGCAGTCCTTGTTTTTTACTGTACTTTGTTATACAATAACAAGTAAGTTTTGCAATCTGACACATAACAGAAAGGCTATATTATGGATGATTCAAGGAAATTAATACCAGGAGATTTATACAGACATTTTAAGAATAAGCTTTACCAGATAATTACAGTTGCGTCACATTCAGAGACAGGCGAAAGCTATGTAGTGTATCAGGCTTTATATGGTGACTTTAAGACCTATATCAGACCCTATGATATGTTTATGAGTGAGGTTGACCATGAGAAATATCCTGAGGTGACACAGCATTACAGATTTGAAAGGGTCAGTAGAGATAACAGCGGGAACATGGACAGTACCGTCAGTCAGGCATACCAGAATACTGCAGATAAGGAAGCTGACTTGGAAACAACACAGACCGAGGAGACAGTGCCGTCAGAGGACGAGGTTAATCCATATCTTATGGGATTTTTTGACTGCGATACGTGTGCCGCCAGAATTGAATATCTTAACGGCATTAAGAAGCATCTGAATGACAGACTGGTTAATGATATAGCTGCAAGTCTTGATTTGACAATTGAAGAGGGTGCGCTTGATGGAAGAATTGAACAGCTGATTAATTGTCTGCAGACAATGGCACATTTTGAATGCAGCAGATTAAGATAATACTATAAAATTTGGCAGAGGGTATAATGAGAGATATTTTTAAGAAAATAAAAGAAGAGACAACAATTGAAAAGGTGCTTGTAAGACTGGTGCTGGCATGGCTGGTAACGGCTGTACTTTTCTTTATTAAGACTGACGTAGTATTTAATTCAGCAGATTTTACAGGAAACGTAGACATGGCAATGTATATATGCTTTATTACATTGTTTTTTGTGTTTTTCTGTGCGCTGGGGTATTTCAATGTGTTTAAGTGGGTTGAAACCTATGGACCAATGGTATTGCTCACATTGTATGGCTATCTGACAGTGTCTGAGAATCAGGAGCCTGGCTATATGCTTGGTATCAGTGCGGTACTTGCTCTTTCTATAGTATATGCTGTGAATAATACTCAAAAATTTGCAGAGATTACTAAGAAAAGCACACTTATAATAATTTATGCCGCTGCCGCGGTATTATATGCAGGCTATGTTGGCTCGGTTATGGTAATACGTTATCTTACCTATAGGGCACCGGCCTTTGATTTTGGCATATGGAGTCAGATGTTCCATTATATGAGGACTACGCTGCAGCCACTGACTACAGTTGAAAGAGGCAGTCTGCTGTCACATTTTGCAGTGCATTTTTCTCCTATTTATTATCTGTATTTTCCTTTTTATTTTATTTTTCCGTCACCGGTTACACTGGAGGTTCTTCAAATTGTAACACTTGTGAGTGGAATCGTACCTGTATATAAGCTGTGCAAGCATTTTGGACTGAGCAAATCTGCAACAGCCGCAATTGGTGTGATGTTTGCACTTTATCCTGCGCTTGCCTGCGGAACCTATTATGACCTCCATGAGAATTGCTTTCTCGTTCCATTGATGCTGTGGCTTTTCTATTTTATAGAGAAGGACAACACAAGGGGAATTATTATTTTTGCAGTCCTTACTGCACTTGTTAAAGAGGATGCACCAATGTATCTTGCCTGCATTGGGCTGTATATGGTTCTTGGCAAAAAGAAATATATTAAGGGAACAGTTCTTATGCTTCTCAGTGTAGCTTATTTCCTTATTGTATCTTCGCTTATGGGCAGATTTGGGCTGGGAATTATGAGCAGCAGATTCAATAATTACAGGGTCAGTGGAACAAGCGGAAGCCTTATGGATGTTATCCGTAATTTTGCCGCTAATCCCGCATATGTTCTTAGCGAGTGCTTTTCCACAGACAGACTTACCTTTATGCTGCAGATGTTTCTGCCTGTTGGATTTCTGTCCTTTGCATCAAGAAAAATATCAGATTTCATACTGATAATCCCGGTTCTGCTGATTAATTTTGCATCGGATTACCAGTATCAGCATTCAATATTTTTCCAGTATGTATTTGGTACAACTGCAATACTGTTCTATATGGCAATCAAGAATTATGCACAGCTGACGGAGAAATCCAGACGTTTTATGTGTTCAGCTGCAATATGTGCGGCAGTTGTATTTCTACCGGTAACAACCTTTACAAAATCGTATTATTTTGACAATTATACCTATGAGAAGGAGAACAATGAATTACTGGATGCAGCTATGGAATCAATCCCTAAGGATGCGTCAGTGGAGGCAAGCACCTTCTTCGTTGCCCATCTTTCTGACAGGGAGGAGCTGTACGAATATCCATATACTACAGCCTATACTAACAAGCCTGCAGTGGTATCAGATTACTATGTTCTGGACTTGAGATTTGGTGAGATTTCAGAGGATGAGATAAGCGCAATATGTAAAAAAGGTTATAAAATAAGGGAAAAGGTCGATGCTCTTTATATTATTTTGGAGAAAAAGTAGTACAATCTGTAAACATTAAGAAAGTATAAACTCT
>CAYTWF010000086.1:0-10211 GCA_964441705.1 uncultured Butyrivibrio sp. | reverse complement strand
TGCATCACTTCACATGCCTAAGAGATTTTTTGGTGCTGCCAGAAATATGCGTGAGGGTGGTTCACTTACAATTCTTGCAACAGCCCTTGTTGAGACTGGAAGTAAGATGGATGATGTTGTATTTGAGGAATTTAAGGGAACAGGTAACATGGAGCTGGTACTTGACAGAAAGCTGTCAGAGCGCCGTATTTTCCCTGCAATAGATATTGTTAAATCGGGAACACGTAGAGAAGACCTGCTGCTTACCAAAGAGGAACAGGAAGCAGTTGATATTATGAGAAAAGCACTTAATGGCATGCGTTCAGATGACGCAGTTGAGAGAATTATTGATATGTTCTCAAGAACAAGAAATAATGCTGAATTATGCCAGATGGTGAAAAAGACAAGGATTGTCTAGGAGCGTAGCTAACAATGAAGAATGGTGGTAAAAAAGCTGCAGCAATAATTCTTGGAGTCGTACTTGCTGCGGCCTGCACCGTACTCTGTCTTATTCTTTTTACGGGCATAATATTTGACAGCCCCCTAATTGGGATTGGTGGCAGCAGCTATACGGGAGATAAAAAATATCCACAACCAGGTGTTAATGAAAGTGTTAATGAAATAACAGTGACATATACAGGGGGAACCTTGTATGCAGGTGGAGTTGCACTAAGGGATAATTTCAATGTTGAGGCAGTCTTTGAAGATGGCTCCTCTCAGCAAATCGATAATTATACCTGTAATATTCTGGATGATGGTACACCGCTTGTGGAGGGCAGTAATACTCTCATGTTCAAGTATGGGAATTGTAATGCGGTTCTTACTGTAGATGCAGTGAATATCCGCTCTTTTGCATATGCACCATCATATGTGACAGTAGCGGCTGATGAGCAGACACAGAAGGACATAATCAGCAGAATTGAAGCTGGTAAGACCAGCTATGACCAGGTATATGCAAGAGTTGCATTTACAGGTGATTCTCAGATTAAGGCATTATATACCAATGAGCTTATTCCACAGAACCAGATTACAGCAGAGATTGGTGAGGGTCTGGACTATTTTGAGAAGAACTATTATAATGAAGTAATAAGTAAAGCATCTGACAAAGATGTTCTGGTTATACATTATGGAGTTAATACACTGACCACAACGGAGGCTGGCAGAGCTAAGTTTATTGAGCAGTACAGCTCACTGATAAAAAGAGTTCAGAAGGACCTTCCGGGAATCAGAATTATTGTAAGCGGCATTTTTCCTGTAGCCAATACAATTGTGGACCAGCAGCCAAGATTTGCCTATATTGGAGAGTATGACTATGATTTATGTGAGATGTGTATTGAGCTGGGAGTGGATTACTATAGCAACAATGAGTATATGATATCTCATCAGGAGGTATTTGGAGCCGATGGGCTTCACCTTACAAAAGCCTTTTATCAGGATTACTGGCTTAAGGATATGATTATCACAATGGGAATTGACAATGAATAAAAAGATTAAAATATTACCGATGACCCTGATTATAGTTATCAGTGTAATGATAATTGTATGTGCTTTTGCAGCTGACACAGGGGAAAGCGGATTAGATACAAGTCAGGGCGAATCCTATCTGGAGGCACTTAACCAGCAGGATGTTCAGTCAGTTGAACAGAATATCAGAGGAGAGAGTGTACCACCGCAGGAGACTGGGGATATAACACCAACAGTGGAACCGATGGACGAGCCAACCCAGGAGCCGACCCAGGAACCAACTCAGGCAACCGGTGATTTTGTTACCAGTAATCAGGAGTGCTATGTTCCGTATTATGTGGATACGGCGGCCTCGGCATTGGCAGCAGAGGGTGTTGCCAGTGGAACTGTGTCACTTAAGGAGCTTTTTGCGGACACTCTTTTTGTGGGTGATTCAATTATGACAGGCTTTAGTGATTATAATATTGTTAATAAGGGTAATGTTATTGCAGAGATTGGAGCAAGGCTTGATGGACATCTTGGAGTAAATATTCCAGCAATCATCAGCTATAATCCCAAGATTCTTGTAATTCATTATGGACTTAATGAGATAGATGTTGCTGACCATTGGCTTGAGGAATTTATTGCTGTGTATACACAGAATATTAAGACGCTTAAGTCGGCTCTTCCCAATACGAAGATTATAGTAGTTGGACTTATGCCTGTAACCGCTGGGGCTGTAGCCTCACAGGAAAGATTTGGACGTGTTCCGGCATATAATAAGCGTATTAGAGAGATGTGTGTTGAACTGGGAGTTGGCTACAACGAGGATTCAGCTCTTTTTGCAGCACATTATGATATGTATTCCAAGGATGGCGTTCATTTTGCCAAAAGCCTGTATCTGCTATGGATGAATGACTTTGTAAGAGAGATGGGGATAAGCTGATGACACTGAGAATCAAAGAGCTTATAGTGGTGGCATTAATTGCTGCATTTATTCTGGTAGTAAGCCGCCAGAATCATTATATAGATACGTCCGTAGACAATATTCTTACGCAGGTGAGCAGTACTCTGGAGCTTGACGGTATGGAGCAGTTTGACGCATCAGCAGTAAAAAAAGATTTTGGAATTAATGTTAACGATTATGATGGAGTTATATATTATGGACATGAGACTGTAATGAACAGTGAAACACTGCTTATTATTAAGCTTAAGGATAATGAACAGGGAAATTCCATCATCAAATATATTGATGGTCAGAGAAAGACCAATGAAGAGCTTTTTAAGTCCTATGCTGCGGACCAGTATGAGCTGCTTAAGAACAGCGTTCTGGAGCAAAAGGGACAGTATTTAATATATGTAGTAGCTGCTGATGCCAAGGCTGTTGAGAAGGCATTTACAGAAAGCATTACAGGTTAGGAGAGGCATAAATGATATTTAGCAGTCTTACATTTTTATTTGTGTTTCTTCCAATAACTCTGGTGCTGTATTATCTGTGCAGGGATATTGCGTGGAAGAATGGGCTTCTTTTGATTGCCAGCCTTATATTCTATGCATGGGGAGAACCGGTATACGTTATACTGATGTTCTTAAGTATTCTTTTGAACTATTATATTGGCAGAGACATAGACATTAATCATAAAAAAGGAACACTTGCACTGGGTATTGTCATTAACCTGTTTGTTCTCGGTTATTTTAAATACTCAGGCTTTCTTGTAACAAGTATTAACAGCATTACCGGCTGGACAATTCCCAATAGAGAGCTGGCATTACCAATAGGTATATCTTTTTATACATTTCAGGCAATGTCCTATTTAATTGATGTATACAGGAAGAACAGCCGTTCACAGAGCAGATTTGTTCCATTTGCAGTGTATATTACAATGTTTCCACAGCTTATTGCCGGACCTATTGTAAGATATGAGGACATAGAAAAACAGCTTACACACAGAAGCTTTACAGGTAAGGATTTTTCCAATGGAGTAGCCATATTTATTAAGGGCTTTGCCAAGAAGGTTATTCTGGCCAACAGTATTGGTGCTCTCCATACACAGATTGTGGGACTTGGACTTGATAAAATGTCTGCAGCAACTGCGTGGATTGGCGCCCTGGCATACACGCTGCAGATATATAATGATTTCAGCGGATATTCAGATATGGCAATAGGTCTTGGCGGTATGCTGGGCTTTCATTTCCCTAAGAACTTTGACAGACCATACTGTGCAAGAAGCGTCACGGAATTCTGGAGACGCTGGCATATATCACTTGGAACCTGGTTTAGAGAATATGTATATATCCCCCTTGGTGGTAACCGTAAGGGTGGAGCAAGGCAGGTGCTTAATCTGTTCATTGTGTGGGCACTTACCGGCCTCTGGCATGGTGCCGCATGGAATTTTGTAATATGGGGACTGTATTATGGAATCCTTCTTATTATTGAAAAATTTGTTTTGAAAAAATATATGGAAAAATTACCAGCTGTGATAAGAGTGGTAATTACATTTATTATAGTAGTAATTGGCTGGGTGTTCTTTTTCTCCAACTCACTTGGAGAGGCAGGTGCGTACCTTGGCGTAATGTTCGGAGCGTCGGGAATTGCGGCAGACTGGACAAGTCTGTCATATCTGGCAGGCTATGGTGCCCTTATGGTAATTGCATTTATTCCTGCAGTTATTAAGGAACGTCAGAATACAGTACACAAGGGGGCAGTAAGATGGATTTTATATATCCTCATATTCATATTAAGCCTTGCATTTCTTGTTGGAGAAAGCTATAACCCATTTTTATATTTCAGATTCTAGGAGGTGCACAGCATGAAAAACAATGTGGTAAAAATAATTACAATAATGTTTCTGTGTTTTGTACCTGTATGGATGCTGGTATGCAGGGATAAGAGCTTTTCAGAAAAGGAAAATAGAAGGCTCGCCTCATTTCCAAAGCTTACATGGGATTCACTTACCAGTGGAGCCTTTATGAAGGACACAGAGACCTATCTGTCAGACCAGTTTCCACTTAGAGATGCTGCGGTATCCCTTAAAACAACTGCTCTTCGCATGACAGGACAGCGTAAAATTAATGGTGTCTATATTGCAAAGGACGGATATCTTATTGCTGAGGAGGCAGAATATGACAGCAGCAGGCTGGATGCACTGGTTACCTCGGTTAACAGCTTTGCAGACAGTATAAGCAATGTATCCAAGGTAAGCATGATGCTGGTTCCTAATTCAGTTACCATATATGAGGATAAGCTTCCATACAAGGCAGACTCAGGTCAGCAGGGCACAATTACACATGTTAAAAATGAGCTGTCAGAGAATGTTAACTTTATTGATACCTATGATACGCTTGCAGAACACAAAAATATAGGAGTGTTTTATAAGACGGACCACCACTGGACCACAAGAGGCGCATATTACGCATTTCTTCAATATGCACAGGCTGAGGGAATTGATACAGCAGCAGTTAATTATGATTTCTACAATGTGACAGGTGATTTTCAGGGGACGCAGTCCTCTAACAGCGGAGTGTACAGCTCAAGAGATTACATTGAAATATGTGTTCCACATAACAGTGAGGGCTCGTATGTAGTTAATTACGTGGAAAATACTGTTAAGAGTGCAACGCTTTTTGATATGGAAAAGCTGGAGGAAAAGGATAAATATCAGGTGTTTCTGGGTGGGAATTATTCTCAGGTGGATATAAGCACCAACGCCGGAACCGGCAGAAACCTTATGCTGATTAAGGATTCCTATGCCAACTGTATGATTCCAATGCTGACACCATTTTATGATAAGATAGTGGTTATTGACCCAAGATATTTCTATGATGATATTAATGAGGTTATGAGTATTAATAAGATTAACGAGGTACTGTTTCTGTACAATGTAGATTCCTTTGTAGAGGATAATTCTCTTGCGGATATAATTAATATACAGTAATACGGGGGATGGTATGATATATCTTTCACAATTTATGTATCCTGATGCTGAGAGGGAATATGATTTCCTTATGGGACTAAAAAGAACCTGCTATGATTCCTTTTATCCATTTCAGGTAATCTGTAAAAATCAGCTGAGGGAATTGAACTTTGAAACAGTTACAATATTATATGGAGGCAATGGCTCAGGAAAAACAACTGCACTTAATGTAATTGCTCAAAAGCTTCATCTGGACAGGGATACATTATTTAACCGCACTAATTTTTGGGACGATTATGAGGAGCTGTGCAGCTGTGAGCTTCAGGCACGGATACCGGCTGACAGCAGAATAATTACAAGTGATGATGTTTTTGACTTCATGCTTAATCTTCGTAACATTAATGATGGAATTAATGTAAAAAGAGAGGACCTTTTTGCAGAATATATGGATGCTAAATATTCCAAATTTCAGATGCGTTCCCTTGATGATTATGACCAGCTGAAAAAGGTAAATATGTCCCGTAAAAAGACGCAGTCAGGCTATATCAGAGAGAATTTGATGGACAATGTCAGGGAGCATTCCAACGGAGAAAGTGCGTACATATATTTTACTGAAAAAATCAAGGAGAACGGGCTGTATCTGCTGGATGAGCCTGAGAACAGTCTTTCACCTGAGAAACAACAGGAATTATTGAAATTCATTGAGGACAGCGCCAGATTTTTTGGCTGTCAGTTCATAATAGCGACTCATTCGCCATTTATATTGTCCATGAAGGGTGCACGAATATATGACCTTGATGAAAATCCTGTAGATATTAAGAAATGGACAGAACTTGGAAATGTAAGAGAATACTACGATTTCTTTAAAAAACACGAAAGAGAATTTGATTAAAAAACAACTTTTTTGTATTGCATACATAAAAATCTTATGTTATACTAATAGAGCTGTTTTAGGAGACAAACTACAAAATACTGTGCGTCGGCAGCAAATATCGTGGAATGTTATTATAACGACAGGCTGAATATTCAGTAAGCTATAGTGTATTTCACATTAAAGGAGAGATAATCATGAGAGAAGGAATACATCCAGATTACTATCAGGCAAAGGTTGTATGCAACTGTGGTAATGAATTCGTAACCGGTTCAACTAAGGAAGAAATCCACGTTGAAATCTGTTCAAAATGTCATCCATTCTATACAGGTCAGCAGAAGGCTGCATCCGCTCGTGGACGTATTGATAAGTTCAATAAGAAATACGGCGTAACACAGGAATAATTAATAATCAGATGACTTTGTGTGCATTTGAAGATGTGCACGCGTACAAGATAGGGTTGAGGTTTACAGAATCTCAACCCATTTTTCGCTTTATTAAGCAACAGGAGGAACATTATGAAATACTCCGGTATTGGAGGCCAGGCAGTTATTGAGGGCGTAATGATGAAGAACAAGGACAATTACGCTGTTGCAGTTCGTAAGCCAGACGGTGAGATTACAATCAAGACTGAGGAATATAACAGCCTTAGCAGAAAATCGAAAATATTCAGAGTCCCTTTTATCAGGGGTGTGATTAACTTTATAGATTCTCTTGTACTTGGAATGTCAACTCTTACATATTCATCATCCTTTTACGAGGAGGAGGACGAAAATGCCAGAAAAAAGACGCCTGAGCAGAAGAAAAGGTCAGATGCAATGTTCAATGTAATTACTATTCTTATATCAGTAGTGGTTGCACTTGGAATATTTATGATGGGACCATATTACCTGTCAATTCTTATTGGCAGATATGTTAAGTCTGAATCACTTATTATTTTGATTGAGGGTGTAATCAGAATAGGTCTGTTTGTTGCCTATGTTGCACTTATATCTCTTATGAAGGATATTAAGCGTGTATATATGTATCATGGTGCAGAGCATAAATGCATTAACTGCATTGAACATGGAATGCCGTTAACTGTTGAGAATGTAAGAAAAAGCTCCAAGCAGCATAAAAGATGTGGAACAAGCTTTATGCTTATTGTAATGTGTATTTCAATTATTGTACTTATGTTTGTAAGGTTTGACTCACGTGCACTCCGCGCTGTGGCAAGAATAGTACTTATTCCGATTATAGCGGGAATTTCATACGAATTCTTAAGAGCAGCAGGAACACATGACAATGCATTCATTAACTTTTTAAGCCAGCCGGGACTTGCATTACAAAGACTTACAACAAAGGAACCTGATGATGATATGATTGAGGTTGGAATTGCCTCTGTTGAGGCGGTATTTGACTGGAAGGAGTATCTGAAGGAGAATTTTGAGGTCGAGGCAGATGACGTACAGGCAGATTCTTGAAGAGGGAACCACAATACTTTCACAGGCAGGAATAGAGGAAGCTTCAAATGACGCATGGCTGTTAATGGCTGATGTGTATGATATGGACAGAACCAGATATTTAATGCATGGTGCAGATGAGGCAGATGAACAGCTAAGAATCCAGTATATGGATTGGGTTAACAGACGTGCTAATCATGAGCCATTACAGTACATTCAGGGAAAAGCCTATTTTATGGGACTGGAGTTTGAAGTAAGACCGGGAGTACTGATTCCCAGGTTTGACACAGAGGTTCTTGTAGAGGAGGCTTTAAAGTATATTAAGTCAGATAATAAGGTACTTGATATGTGCACCGGTTCAGGCTGTATTGCATTGAGCATAGGAGTTCATTCCAATGCAACAGTAACGGGTGTTGATATATCTGATGACGCACTGGCTATAGCTGAGAATAACAAAGTCAGACATAGTGCAGATAATGTCAGCTTTATTAAGAGCAATATGTTTGATAATATAGATGGAAGCTTTGACTATATAATATCTAATCCACCATACATTAGAACGGATGTAATTGAGGGATTGGCAAGTGAAGTCAAAAGCTGTGAACCAATGCTTGCCCTTGATGGACATGAGGACGGCTTATTCTTTTACCGGATACTGGCAAAAGAAGGAATTAAGCATCTGAATGTGGGTGGAGCTTTAATGATGGAAATAGGATATGACCAGGCAGAGGATGTAAGTTCGCTGCTTAGAGATAATAATTATGCAGACATAAGGGTTATTAAGGACCTTGCAGGTCTTGACCGTGTAGTCTGCGGATGGAGGAAATAATGTTTGAAAATCTTGATGATGTGTTAATCAAATACGAAGACCTTAACGCTGAGCTTTCAAGCCCGGATGTAACTTCGGACCAGAACCGTTTCAGAAAGCTTATGAAGGAGCAGAGTGACCTGACTCCTCTTGTTGAGACCTATAAGGAATATAAGAAATCCAATCAGGACATTGAAGACAGTCTTGCAATGCTTGAAGAGGAGAATGATGATGAGATGCGTGAGATGCTCAAGGAAGAGCTTAATGACGCAAAGAAAAGGGTTGAGAAGCTTGAGGAGAAGCTTAAGATTCTTCTTTTACCAAAGGACCCTAATGATGATAAGGATGTTGTTGTGGAAATTCGTGCTGGTGCAGGTGGAGACGAGGCAGCTCTTTTTGCTGCAGAGCTTTTCAGAATGTATACGCATTATGCCGAGGCAAGAAGATGGAAGATAGAGGTTGTTAATGCTGAGGAAACCGGAATTGGCGGAATGAAGGAGGTTGAATTCATGGTTAGTGGACAGGGTGCATACTCTGTTCTTAAGTATGAAAGTGGTGTACACCGCGTTCAGCGAGTTCCTGAGACGGAGTCAGGTGGAAGAATCCACACTTCTACAGCTTCTGTTGCAGTTATGCCAGAGGCCGAAGATGTAGAGGTTCAGATTGATGATAAGGATATTCGTATTGATGTAATGCGTGCTTCCGGAAATGGTGGACAGTGTGTCAATACAACAGATTCAGCTGTACGTCTTACACATTACCCAACAGGAATTGTAATCTACAGCCAGACTGAGAAGTCACAGATTCAGAATAAGGATAAGGCTTTTGCACTTCTTCGTGCCAAGCTGTATGACCTTGAGTGTCAGAAGGCACATGATGCTGAGGCGGATGCCAGAAGAAGCCAGATAGGTACAGGCGACCGTTCTGAGAAGATAAGAACCTACAACTTCCCACAGGGACGTGTAACGGACCATAGAATTGGTCTTACATTATATAAGCTTGATAAGATTCTTAATGGAGATATTCAGGAAATAATTGATGCGTGTATAGCAGCTGACCAGGCAGCCAAGCTTGCAAAAATGCAGGAAAATTAATAATAAGATTGTGTACAATCGGGTAGGAATCGTATCATTCCTACTCGATTTTTTAAACCTTGGGGGCAGTAACCATAGTGATTATTCATCAATGCTAGGGATATTTATTAATTCCTGCAATTTCTTTTGAAGCAGTGCTTTATCAGGCAATTTTAATTGATATTCCGACACTAACATTGGTGACATTGTTCTACTCATGGAGTATTCAACAACTTCGTCGTTTTTGGAAGCACATAATAATAGACCAACGCTTGGATTTTCGTCTGGCTTTTTCACTTGTCGATCCAATGCTTCCAGATAAAAATCTAATTGGGATACGTATCCTGGTTTGAATTTGCCTACTTTTAGTTCAATTGCAACAAGACATTTCAAATCTCTGTGATAAAATACAAGGTCAGAATAGAAGTCATCACCACCAACTTGCAAGCGATATTCTTCACCAACAAAAGTGAAATCTCTTCCCAATTCTAATATGAAATGTTTCATATTTTCGACTAAAGCTTTTCGTAAATCATTTTCATGAAACTTATCCGGAAGATTCAGAAATTCTATAACGTAAGAATCTAAAAATGGCATTTGAGATTTGTTTGTAATTGGTTCAGGTAAAAGTTTTTCTTTTGAGAGCATATATCGTTCATAGTACCCACTGTCAAGTTGGCG
>CAYTWF010000085.1:0-10269 GCA_964441705.1 uncultured Butyrivibrio sp. | reverse complement strand
TTCAAGTTCAATACTGCTGAATTAAGTCCAATTGGTGCTTAATCAGCAGACACTATATAAAACAAGTTGAGATATATAAACCTTTGAACCAGAGGAGTAGCTTTTTGGAACATGCATAGAGAACTGCAGATGGTGGGATTGCAGTGATGGGAAGATAAGTGAATGGACTGGCGAGGTCGAACCGAAAGGCAACGAGTAGGGGAGACGTGGACTGCACGTTATAGCAGGCAGTGTATGCTAGTACACGATTGAGAGCATTCGTAAGAATGAATTTAGGTGGCACCGCAGAAGTGAATTGTAACCTCTGTCCTATGTAGAGTAGGACAGAGGTCTTTTTGTGCTATAAGAAGATAATTTAACCGCAAAAGCGGAGGAAGGAATGTAATTATGGAAGAAAAGAAAATACCTTACAAAATTTACCTTGAAGAAAGTGAGATGCCTAAGCAGTGGTACAATGTACGTTCTGACATGAAGAAAAAGCCAGCACCGATTCTTAATCCAGGAACATTAAAGCCTGTTACAGTAGAGGAGCTGTCTCCTATTTTTTGTACAGAGCTGGCAAAGCAGGAGCTTGACGATACAACAGCATATTTTGATATACCTGAGGAGATTAGAGATTTTTACAAGATGTACAGACCATCGCCACTTGTAAGGGCATACTGTCTTGAGGAAAAGCTGGGCACACCGGCACATATCTATTATAAATTTGAGGGAAATAATACATCAGGAAGTCATAAGCTTAATTCTGCGATAGCTCAGGCTTATTATGCTAAGAAACAGGGACTTAAGGGTGTAACAACGGAGACTGGAGCAGGACAGTGGGGAACCGCACTATCAATGGCGTGTTCATATTTTGACCTGGATTGCCAGGTGTACATGGTAAAGTGTTCATATGAGCAGAAACCATTTAGAAGAGAGGTTATGAGAACCTATGGTGCAGCTGTAACACCTTCACCATCAATGAATACAAAAGTTGGACGTAAGATTAATGAGGAATTCCCTGGAACAACCGGAAGCCTTGGATGTGCAATATCAGAGGCTGTTGAAGCAGCTACATCTCAGGAGGAATACAGATATGTACTTGGTTCTGTACTTTCTCAGGTACTTCTTCATCAGTCAGTAATAGGACTTGAGACCAAGAGCGCACTTGATAAATATGGTATAAAAGCAGATATAGTTATTGGCTGTGCAGGAGGTGGCTCTAATCTCGGCGGACTTATATCTCCATTTGCTGGAGAGATATTAAGAGGAGAGGCTGATTACAAGATTATTGCAGTAGAACCGGCATCATGCCCAAGCCTTACAAGAGGCGTATATGCATATGATTTCTGTGATACAGGTAAGGTATGCCCACTCGCCAAGATGTATACTCTTGGAAGTGGATTTATTCCGTCAGCTAATCACTCCGGTGGATTAAGATATCATGGCATGAGTTCAGTGGTATCCGAGCTGTATGACCAGGGACTTATTGAGGCCAGGTCTGTTGAGCAGACTGAGGTGTTTAAGGCTGCTGAAACATTTGCAAGAGTAGAAGGAATTCTTCCTGCACCGGAAAGCAGTCATGCAATTAAGGTTGCAATTGACGAGGCAATGAAGTGCAAGGAGACAGGAGAGTCCAAAAATATTGTTTTCGGACTTACAGGTACAGGTTATTTTGATATGGTTGCATATCAGAAATATAATGATGGCGAAATGGGAGATTATATACCAACAGATGAAGAGCTTGCTAAATCCATTTCACAGCTTCCGAAGGTTGATTAATAATCAAAAATAATATATTATTGTAGCAGAGTGTCATATGGCATTCTGCTACTTTGCTTTTATAAGGTTAGCACAAAGGAATAGAATTTTCGGTCTTGCAAAAAAATGAGCATGACCTATAATTAATATATTACATTTTTGAAAGGAAACGGAATGAAATACGATACTAACAAATACGACCTTTTACAGGAGACAAGAATAGAAGAGCTTCGTTCAGATGGATATCTCTTCAAGCATAAGAAATCAGGAGCAAGAATTGTTATTGTTGCCAATGATGATGAGAATAAGGTGTTTTCAATAGGCTTTAGGACACCACCGTCAGACAGTACAGGAGTTCCACATATTCTGGAGCATTCTGTACTGTGTGGTTCAGACAAATATCCGGTCAAGGACCCGTTTATTGAACTTGCCAAGGGTTCACTTAATACCTTTCTTAACGCAATGACATATCCGGATAAGACGGTATACCCTGTAGCAAGCTGTAATGATGCGGATTTTAACAATCTTGTGGATGTATATATGGATGCAGTTCTTCATCCACTTATCTATTCAAGACCTCAGGTATTCAAGCAGGAGGGCTGGCATTATGAAATGGAGAGCGCAGATGCACCATTGACATATAATGGTGTGGTTTATAATGAGATGAAGGGTGCTTTTTCATCCCCAGATGATGTGCTTTCAAGATATTGTCTTAATTCATTATATCCTGATACCTCATATAGCACAGAATCAGGCGGAGACCCAGAGTGCATCCCTGATTTAAGCTATGAGAGCTTTCTTGCGTTTCATAAGAAGCTGTATCATCCAGCTAACAGCTATATTTATATCTATGGTAACTGTGATATGACAGAGAAGCTGGAATATCTTGATAGAGAATATTTATGTAAATATGATTATCTTGAGGTTGATTCAGAGATTAAGGAGCAGAAACCATTTGAGGCAATGAGAAGAGTTGAATCCCAGTACTCAGTAACAGAGGATGAGGGAACAGCTGGTAAGACATATCTTGCCTACAATGTCTCAATCAGTAATTCTTTGGACCGCAAGCTTTACCTGGCATTTCAGATACTTGATTATGCACTTTTATCAGCACCTGGTGCACCTGTTAAGCAGGCACTTATTGATGCTGGAATTGGTGACGAGATATCAAGCAGCTATGAGAACGGAATTAAGCAGCCAATGCTTACAATATCTGCCAAAAATACAGATGAATCAAGGTCACAGGAATTTCTTGATATCATTATGAATACACTTAAGGAAATTGTAGCCAACGGCATTAATAAGGATGCATTAAGAGCAGGAATTAATTCCTTTGAATTCAGATATAGAGAGGCTGATTTTGGACGATTCCCTAAAGGACTTATGTATGGACTTAATTTAATGGACAGCTGGCTGTATGATGAGGAGCAGCCATTTATTCATCTTAGCCAGAATGATACCTATCAGTTCCTTAAGGACAATGTAGATACAGGATATTTTGAAGAGCTTGTTGAGAAGTATATTATTAATAACAGACATTCCTCCCTTGTGGTGCTTAAGCCGGTTGTTAATCTTACAACAATTACAGACCAGAGAACTGCCAATAAGCTCGCGGCATATAAGGCGGGACTTTCTGCTGAGGAGATAGCCAATATAGTCAGAGATACGGCACAGCTTAAGAAATATCAGTCAGAGCCTACACCGGAAGAGGATTTGGAGAAAATACCACTTCTTTCAAGAACTGATATAAGCAGGGATATAGTTCCATTATATAACGATATTCAGAAGCTTGCAGGAGTAACAATTGACCATCACAGCATATACACTAATGGAATCGGATACCTGAATCTGGCCTTTGATATTAGAAGCGTAAATGATGAGGATTTACCATATATTGGTCTTTTAAGTAATGTAATAGGATACATTGATACACAGGAGCATACCTATGATGAGTTGTCCAATGAAGTGGACATGAATACAGGAGGAATTTATCCTGACTTTTCAACCTATCAGGATTTTAAGGATTTTGATAAGGTGACAGCCATGTTTTCAATGAAATGTAAGGCACTTATAGATAAGCTTCCGCTTGCACTTGACATGATTGACGAGATGATATTTAAGTCAAAGTATGAGGACCATAAGAGACTTAAGGAAATAATTGCTGAGGTTAAGTCCAGATTACAGGCCAAAATAATTTCCGCAGGTCATGCTGTTGCCATGAATGAGTGTATGTCACAGTTCTCACAAAGCTCAAGATATACTGCTGTTACATCAGGAATACCATATTATGAGTTTATTGCGGACCTGTATGATAATTTTGATAAGAAGGCAGATGAGATAACAGAGGGACTGAACAGAGTAACGAAGGCTGTTTTTGCAAAGGACAGACTTATGGTATCATATACTGCAGATGATGAGGGCTTTGAAGCATTAAAAAAACCTCTTGAGACATTCATTGAAAAGCTTCCAGAGGGAACAATGGCTCCTGCTGCAAGAAGCTTTGAGGTGAAAAAGTGCAAGCTGGGCTACAAGACCTCATCTCAGGTTAATTATGTTGCAAGATGTGGAGACTTTGCCAAAGCCGGACTGCATTACGATTCAGCTCTCAAAGTGCTTAAGGTAATGCTTGGTTATGATTATCTGTGGACAGAGATAAGAGTTAAGGGCGGTGCATATGGCTGTATGAGTGGCTGCAGCTATAACGGACAGGGATATTTCCTTTCATACCGCGACCCTAACTGTATGGCAACCAATAAGGTATATGATGGTATACCTGAATATGTTAAGAATTTCACAGCAACTGAAAGGGAGATGACCAAATATATTATAGGTACCTTCAGTGACATGGACATTCCACTTACACCTTCAGGCAAGGGCAGCCGTTCTTTTGATTCATATATCAGGGGAGTGGATGAGGATTATTATAGAAAAGACCGTGAGAGAGTGCTTAACACCTACCCACAGGATATTAATGGACTTGCACCGATAATTCAGGCAATTCTTGATGATGACTATCTGTGTGTAATCGGCAATGGCGATAAGATAGAGCAGGACAAAGAGATGTTTGACAAGGTCAGCAATCTGTTCTAACAATATGGAGGATACTAATTTGGAGAAAAAAACAGGCTTTGCAGCACTGATTGGCAGACCTAATGTAGGAAAGTCAACATTAATGAACAGGATTATTGGACAAAAAATTGCAATTACCTCCAATAAACCTCAGACGACAAGAAACAGAATTCAGACTGTATATACAGAGGACAGAGGACAGATAATCTTTCTTGATACACCTGGAATTCATAAGGCCAAGAACAAGCTTGGTGAATACATGGTAAATATAGCTGAAAAGACACTTGAGGACGTTGATGTTGTACTCTGGCTAGTTGAACCATCTACCTTTATTGGTGCAGGAGAGCAGCACATAATTGGTCAGCTTAAGAATTGTAAAAAGCCTGTTATTCTCGTAATTAACAAGGTTGATACAGTTAAAAAGGACGAGATATTAAAGTTTATTGATACCTATAGGCGGGAAATGGACTTTCAGGAGATTATACCGGTGTCAGCTCTTAACGGTGATAACACGGATGACCTTATAACCTCCATATTTAAGTATCTTACCTATGGACCTATGTTTTATGATGAGGATACTGTAACAGACCAGCCAATGCGTCAGATTGTGTCAGAGCTTATAAGGGAAAAAGCCCTTAGGTGTCTGTCTGACGAGATTCCACATGGGATTGCAGTTACAATTGAGAGCATGAAGGAAAGAGAAAGCTCTGGTGGAGATAATATCTGGGACATAGAGGCTACAATAGTATGTGAACGTGACAGTCATAAAGGTATCATTATCGGCAAGGGCGGCGCCATGCTTAAAAAAATCGGTTCTGCAGCAAGATATGAGATAGAACAGATGATGGAGCAGAAGGTTAATCTTAAGCTCTGGGTCAAGGTTCGTAAGGAATGGAGAGATTCAGAACTGCTTATGAAGAATTTTGGCTATAGAAAAGAGGAATAAATGGCCGATCAGATTAAGGTCATGGGGATGGTTATTTCGTCATCCCCAATTGGTGAAAATGATAAAAGAATAGTGCTTTTAACCAGAGAAAAGGGCAAAATCAGTGCTTTTGTCAGAGGAGCCAGAAGACCCGGCAATCACCTGATGGCAGCCAGTGACAGCTTTGCCTTTGGCAGCTTCTATCTTATGTATGGAAGAGATTCCTATACACTCGTTAATGCTGAAATAAGCAATTATTTTAGAGAGCTTGCAGGAGATATTGTGTGTACCTACAGTGCATATTATTTTCTTGAGCTTGCAGAGTATTATGCGGTGGAAAATATGGATGGCAGTGCCATGCTTAATCTGATATATGCGTCCTTCAAGGCACTTCTTAATGATAAGCTGGATAACAGACTTGTTCGGTATATTTATGAACTAAAGCTCCTTGTAATCAATGGAGAATACCCGGAGTTCTCATGCTGCAGACAATGTGGAACCGCAGAGGGACTTTCAGGCTTTTCGATATACACAGATGGAATGCTGTGTGATGAATGCCGTGGGGTAGCAAAGGATGTAATAGATATTAACCAGTCTACACTGTATGCGCTTCAGTATATAGTGTATGCTGATATAAGCAGGCTGTACACCTTTACGGTATCAAATGAGGTTATGGCTGAGCTTAAAATGGTAATGGCAAGATGTATGCATGCCTATGTGGAGCGCCGCATGAATTCGCTTGAGATTCTTGACACTTTACTATAGAAAAGCTACAATGCTGTAAAAGAAAACTTTAGAAGAGGTAATAATCAGTTATGGAAAAGACAATGGACAAAATCGTTTCTTTAGCAAAGTCAAGAGGATTTGTATATCCTGGTTCAGAGATTTACGGTGGTCTCGCCAATACATGGGATTATGGTAATCTTGGCGTTGAGCTTAAGAATAATGTTAAAAAAGCCTGGTGGCAGAAATTCGTACAGGAAAGCCCATATAATGTTGGTGTAGACTGTGCAATCCTTATGAACCCTCAGACATGGGTGGCTTCAGGACATCTTGGAGGATTTGCAGACCCTCTTATGGATTGTAAGGCATGTAAAGAAAGATTCCGTGCAGACAAGCTGATTGAAGACTGGGCTGCAGAGAATGACTATACAATTGAAGGCTCTGTAGACGCCTGGAACAAGGAAGAGATGGAGAATTTTATTGCAGATAAGAATATCTGCTGTCCATCCTGTGGTAAGCATGATTTTACTGAAATAAGACAGTTTAACCTTATGTTCAAAACCTTTCAGGGAGTAACTGAGGATGCCAAAAATACAGTATACTTAAGACCTGAGACAGCTCAGGGTATATTTGTTAACTTTAAGAATGTACAGAGAACTTCACGTAAGAAGGTTCCTTTTGGTATAGGACAGATAGGAAAATCCTTTAGAAATGAAATAACACCTGGTAACTTTACATTCAGAACAAGAGAATTTGAGCAGATGGAGCTGGAATTCTTCTGTAAGCCGGGAACAGATATGGAGTGGTTCAGATACTGGAGAGAATACTGCATTAACTGGCTTAGAACACTTGGTATCAAAGATGATGAACTTAGAGCAAGAGACCATTCACCAGAGGAGCTTTGCTTTTATTCCAAGGGAACAACAGACCTTGAGTTCTTATTCCCATTTGGCTGGGGCGAGCTTTGGGGAATTGCTGACAGAACTGACTATGACCTTACACAGCATCAGAATACCTCAGGAGAGGATATGTCATATTTTGATGATGAGGACAATTCCAAGTATATTCCTTATGTTATTGAACCATCACTTGGTGCAGACAGAGTAACACTTGCATTCCTTTGCGCTGCATATGATGAGGAGGAGCTTGAAGGCGGAGATATGAGAACTGTTCTTCGTTTCCACCCAGCATTAGCACCTGTTAAGGTTGGTGTGCTTCCACTTTCCAAGAAGCTTAATGAAGGTGCAGAGAAGGTATATGCACAGCTTAGCAAAAAGTACAACTGCGAATTTGATGACAGAGGTAATATTGGTAAAAGATATAGAAGACAGGATGAGATTGGTACTCCATTCTGCGTAACATATGATTTCGATTCAGAGACTGATGGATGCGTAACAGTTCGATACAGAGATTCAATGGCTCAGGATAGAATCAAGATTGAAGAGTTAGACAGATTCTTTGAGGATAAGTTTACATTCTAATCTTTAAAGCAATGGCGGTATGTTATGAAATGTGATAAATGTGGATTTGAACATAACAGCAAATCAGTATGCCCAAAGTGTGGAGCCCGTGTAATCTATGTTAACGAGGATTATGAACACAGAAAGCGTGAATGGGAGGAAGCACAAAAACAGGGCAAGGAACAGGATCCGCTTGCCGGAATCATGCATTCTACTAAAGAACAGCATGATGCAGGTAAGACGGGAGCTGTCCATGAGAAGGAGGGCAAGTCAGAAATGACGGGCCTTTCTTTTGATGTAATAATGAAGAATATAGCAGGCTTTCTGATGGCAGCAGGTTCATTGGCTGGAAAGCTTGTTAAAAATATACGCTCACATTTTGTAAAGAAAAGGGGCAGCAGTAATCCTGTTATTCGTAAGCTGGAATTTGAGAAAAATAATGAAAAGGATACGATTAATACCTCTAAGCTTGTTCTTGACCACAAGGTGTTTAAGGACCACAGAAAGCCTGTTTTTATTGGAGCCGCTGCAATAATAATTGCTGCTGTGGCAGCAGCTGTTGTTGTGCATATTGTTAAGAACACGGATAATTCCAAAATATTTTGCTTTGATGGGAAAAGTGCATACTACATAGATAAGGACGGGGAACAGGTTCTTTTTACTGATAATGAACAGGTAACACTTATTAAAGGGGACAGCAACTGCTATCTTGGTATGGCGTCTGATGCCATTTACGTATGCCATGACGGTAAAACTGAGCAGATAAAGGCAGATGAACCTAAGCTTGTTGTATATAATGATTCTTTTAGTACAATAATCTATATAGCGGAGAATACTACCTATCTATGGCAGGATGGCAGCAGCACTCCCCTTGGTCTCGATGCAGATTTGTCATATACAGACGGCTGTATGGTTAGCAGTAATGGGGAATATTATGTGCTTACAGCCTGCTTATCTGCTGAGGATTTGGCAACCTATACAATGTATTATGGTACCTCTGATGGAGCAATAGAGCAGATATCTGAGAATGATAATGAAAAAGAGCTTATCACTGTGGATGATGATGGAACAGTTCTGTATCTTAGCATGGAAACCGCTGAATATGGAATTGTCAACAGCAAGGAGCTGGACATGTATGGTGCAGGCAATAAGACTGTTATTGCACAGGCTGTGGACAGGTACCAGCTGTTAAAGGATGGAACGTTGTGCTTTTATGATACTGCTGGAAGTCTGAGTCTGGCGAAGCCAGGAGACTATTCCGATACAGTGGCAATTGATACTGATGTAACAGGCTTTGCTGCTAATGAGCTGGATACGGCCAATGAAAAAGCTGTGTACTATAAGGGCGATAAGTATTACTGTGTAGATAAGGACAAGACTGTGGTATATCTCATGGAGACAGCGGCAGCGACTCCTGTTATATATTATGATTACAGTAATGAATATCTGTATTTTAGCGACAATGCAGAGCTGTATGGCGTATCTAAGCTGGGAAGAACACCTGAAAAAATATGTACGCTGTATAATGAAGCGGATATAATCTATATAAATAAAGACAAAAGTCTTCTGGCGGTTAACTCTGATAATGAGCTTATGATTCTTAATGACAGTACCAGTATATATGAGGACAGTGTATCTGACCTTATTGCGATTGGTAATAGTAATGGGTTCTCATATATGAGAAAATCAGTAAGATATATACGTGAGAATCTGAAATCCAAGCCAGTGGCTGTTGTAGGACAGGATATTCCTTCCCAGGTAGACCTGATTATGTATTCAGAAGGATATTTTTACTGCTATGATGGAGATGGACAGCTGTGGCGTATTAATCATAAAGGAACAAGTATTGTGCCTGAAGCAAAGGTAGAATACATTGAAGTGATTAAATAAGACACAATGTATCATGAAATGATGTCAAGTACTAAATTTTGTACAATGTTATAAAACAAAAGGTGTGGAATAATTTTGCCGTTATGCTATACTAATGTAGTTAATGGTGTAAATTAAGTAATATATTTTTTAGGAGGAATTATCAAATGGCAAACAAATGGGTCTATTTGTTCACTGAAGGAAACGCTAACATGCGTGAACTCCTTGGTGGAAAAGGTGCTAACTTAGCAGAAATGACTAACATTGGTCTTCCTGTACCTCAGGGCTTCACAATTACAACAGAAGCTTGTACTCAGTACTATGAGGACGGAAGAGAAATTAACGACGAAATCATGGGACAGATTAATGAGCACATCGTTAAAATGGAAGAGATTACTGGAAAGAAATTCGGAGATAAGAAGAATCCTCTTCTTGTATCTGTTCGTTCAGGAGCAAGAGCTTCTATGCCAGGTATGATGGATA
>CAYTWF010000084.1:0-10415 GCA_964441705.1 uncultured Butyrivibrio sp. | reverse complement strand
CCATCACCAATCTCGATAATAGATACATCAAATGTACCACCACCAAGGTCATATACCATAACCTTCTGTTCCTTTTCATTATCAAGTCCGTAAGCAAGAGCTGCTGCTGTAGGCTCATTAATAATACGCTTTACATCAAGTCCTGCAATCTTACCTGCATCCTTGGTTGCCTGACGCTGTGCATCATTGAAATAAGCAGGTACTGTAATAACAGCCTCTGTTACTGACTCACCAAGATAGCTCTCTGCATCAGCCTTCAGCTTCTGAAGAATCATAGCCGAAATTTCCTGTGGTGTATATTTCTTATCATCAATTGCTACCTTATAATCAGAGCCCATATGTCTCTTGATTGAAGATATAGTCTTATCTGCGTTAGTTACTGCCTGACGCTTAGCAGGTTCACCAACAAGTCTTTCACCTGTCTTTGTAAATGCTACTACTGAAGGTGTAGTTCTAATTCCTTCTGTATTGGCGATAACTACTGGCTTACCGCCTTCCATAACAGCTACACAGCTGTTAGTTGTTCCTAAATCGATACCAATGATTTTACCCATGATAATAATCTCCTTTACTTATATAATAGAATAATTTAGTTAGCTACTTTAACCATGCTGTGTCTTACAACTGAATCTCTGTAGGTATATCCCTTCTGTAAAACCTCAGCTACTACATTCTCACCTAACGCTTCATCCTCAACATGCATTACTGCGTTATGGAAATTAGGATCAAATTCGCTGCCCTCTGCCTGAATCTCTTTAACTCCTGCATCCTCAAGCATCTTGGTAAGCTGTTTGTATATCTTATCCATTCCCTCTGCAACAGGCGTTGCCTTGTCTTCTTCAGGAATAGTTGCAAGACCTCTTTCGAAATTGTCTACAACTGGAAGGAGCTTCTCTATAATATCCTTTGCTCCAACCTCATACATTGCTGACTTCTCTTTATCAGTACGCTTTCTGTAATTATCAAATTCAGCCATTGTTCTTCTGTACTTGTCTGTCAGCTCTTCTATCTGAAGGTCTTTCTTGTCTTTCTTATCTTTCTTCTTAAAAAAGCTCTTCTTATCTTCCTTAGCTTCATCATCTCCTGATTCATCCTGTGCAGAAGCATCTGCCTCCTGTGTATCAGCTGTTTCCTGTGTATCAGTAGCCTTATCTCCTGCGTCTGTATTCTCCGCGTCTGTTCCGTCTGTCTGATTCTTAATGTCTTCGTCTAATTCCTTATCAATCTTCTCTTCGGCCAACTCATTCGCCCCTTTCTAACTCTTAAACGCATCATCTAGCTGCGTCTTGATATTCTTCATAGTCTCAACAACCTTCTCATAGTCCATTCTCTTCGGTCCTATGATACCGATTGTACCTTTGGCGCCATCCTTGAGCTCATAGGTTGCTGTTACAACACTGCAGTCCTTCATGCTCTCTACCGGTGTCTCATCACCTATATAGACTTTGATGTCTCCATCTCCATCCTTTTCCAGTGAATCATTAACAAGTCCTGCAAGGGTCTGCTTCTCTTCAAGTGTGTAGATAAGCTCTCTTGCCTTGGAATTATCGCTAAGCTCCGGATATTTAAAAATATTGGTAGCACCACTTGTATATATCTGAAGGTCATCCTCTCCTGCAGCTGCGGAAGCAATTGCATCAAGAATGTCTCTTATCAGCGTTCCATATTCACCTGCCTGTGCAGTCATCTTGGAAATAATAGCAAGACTTATCTCTTCAAGTGTCAGGCCATTAATTGATGTATTAAGCAGAATATTAAGCTTCAGGCACGCCTCCTGATCAAGTGCTGTATCATTCTCTATTATAGTATTCTTAATTGTATTACCCTCAAGAACTACTACTGCAAGAATCTTACCCTTCTCAATCTGAGATACCTGTACAAACTTAATTGACTGTCCCTGCTTCTTAGGTGCTGCAACCATTGTTGCATAATTGGTATTGGCTGCAAGGGTCTTAGCTACATTCTGCAGCAAATCCTCTACTCTGCCAACCTTCTCAATAAGAATGTCTTCCTTCTTATTAAGTTCCTCTTCCCTGTGGTCTAACTCATCCTGCTTAGACCTCATCATGTCATCTACATATAATCTGTAGCCTGCGTCTGATGGAATTCTTCCTGCCGAGGTATGAGGCTGTACAATATACCCCATCTCTTCCAAATCTGCCATCTCATTACGGATAGTTGCTGAACTGAGATTAAGATCGGTATACTTTGAAATTGTTCTTGAACCAACCGGTTCTCCCGTCTCAAGGTAGTTCTGAATGACTGCCTTAAGAATCTTCATCTTTCTATCATCCATCTCCATGAATGGCACCTCCCATTAACACGGGTCAACAGCTTCTTTTTGTTCTGTTAGCACTCAACATTGAAGAGTGCTAACATTTGAACTAACCTTAAGATATCACTAGTCTTTTACTTTGTCAACACATAAATGCAAAAAAAATGACCCTGCCCGATGCAAGGTCATTCACTTCTATTGCTTATCAACCAGATTATTCAGCCACACTCCCTTTTTCAGAAGTATGAATCCAACTACAGCTTTAATCACATCCACACCTGTCATAACAAAATACAATGGCACAATAGGAATAGCAGTATATCTTGACAGAACATATGCCAATGGAATTGTTATCAGCCACATAAAGCCACAGTCAAAAAAGAACGTAACTACAGTCTTACCACCCGTTCTTATTGTAAAATATGTAGCATGTAAAAATCCCTGAAATGGAATGTACACAGCTATTATTAATAAGAAGGTCCCTGCAAGGCTTCTAATCTCATCTGTTGTGTTATAAAGCTTTGGAAATGCAAATGAGGTTGCTGCCAAAAGCATTCCAAGTACCACACAAAGAGCAGTTGAACAGGCTATAATCCTGTAGGCGCACTGCTTGGCCTCCTTCATCTTGCTCATTCCCAGAAGATGACCTACAAGAATTCCTACGCTGTTACCAATTGACAAATATACAACATTAAAAATATTGTTAAGGGTGTTGGTTATATTCATTGCCGACACAACCTGAAGTCCTCTGACTGAATAGCACTGCATCAGTGCTGCTATGCCCAGTGCCCATATTCCTTCATTAAAAAGAAGCGGCAGTCCTTTAATTGTTACATCCTTAACAAGGTGTCCCGGAACTTTAAGGCTTCGGTACAATCCCTTAAAGAATCTGTATCGGTCCGTATGTCTGTGAGACCATATTATTACAATAAGGAATTCAACAATTCTGGCTGTTACCGTGGCTATGGCTGCACCCTCAATTCCAAGCCTTGGTGCACCAAACTTTCCGTAAATAAGCGTATAATTGAGAAAAGTATTAACAACAACTGAGACAATTCCAGCCTTCATTGGCAGTACTGTCTCTCCCGCTTCCTTAAGTGTACCTGCATATACCTGCGTCAATGCAAAAGGAATAAAGCTTATCATTATTATCATAAGGTAATTATGACCATATATAAGTGTATTGGCAGCACTTGTTACATCCTCGCTGTTATTAAGATACAACTGAATAAGCCGATTACCGTTAAGTCCAAATACAATAAGTGCTATTGCAGTAACCGCAATACTGAAATACAGCTTAATTCTTACAGTATGCCTTACTCCATCATCATTACTCTGACCAACATACTGTGCCGTAAAAATACCGGGACCTGATATCGCCCCAAAAATAAACAGGTTAAACACAAAAATAAGCTGATTGGCAATTGCTACACCTGTCATCTCGTCAGTGCCTACACGACCAACCATTACATTATCAAGCATTCCTGCAAAATTAGTAATTCCCATCTGAATCATCATTGGTACCGCAATACCAAAAAGTTTCTTATAAAAGGCTTTATCGCCTATAATCATTTCCTTTTTCATCATTTCACTCTTTTTTTCTAATATAATTAACTGTGCCTGCTCATTATATCACTAACAATGCAGACCTAACAACCCCATATATAAAAAGAAAACCGACAATGACTATTATATTTAATAATCATTGCCGGTGTTATCTATAGATATCTGCCGGTTCCCAGTATTCTATTGGCATTATCAATTCTATCCTGTGTCGGGGGATTAACCTCCTTAAGCGGATATTCGATTCCAAGAAGCTCCCATTTATGAACGCCAAGTGCATGGTATGGAAGCACTTCTATTCTCTTAACATTATCAAGAGTATCAACAAATTCCCTTAGTGCTGTCAGCTGTTCATCATTATCGCTTCCTCCGGGAACAAGAACATGTCTTATCCACACTGGCTTGTTAATATCTGAAAGATATCTGGCACAATCAAGGATATTACCATTGCTGTGACCTGTCAGACGCTTATGCTGGTCATCATAGATATTTTTAATATCAAGAAGCAAAAGGTCAGTATACCTCATCAGCTCCTCAAATCTGCTAAAGAAAGGTTCTTCCCTTGAAAATGGCTGTGCACTTGTATCCAGACAGGTGTTAATGCCCTTCTCATGCGCCTTGCGAAATAATTCGGTAAGAAAATCAAGCTGCAGCAGCGGTTCTCCGCCGCTTACAGTGATTCCTCCATCTTTTCCCCAGTATAGCTTATACTTAAGTACCTTATTAATCAGCTCATCCGTGGTATATTTAGTACCCTTGCTCATATCCCATGTATCTGGGTTATGACAGAACTGGCATCTCATATTACATCCTGTTAAAAATATAACAAATCTGATTCCAGGTCCATCTACTAAGCCAAAGCTTTCAAGTGAATGAATATATCCTTTTTCCATAATTACATTGTCTCGTGGCAGGTTCTTGCAATAACATCAAGCTGCTGCTCTCTTGTCAGGTCAATAAACTTAACTGCATATCCTGAAACTCTGATGGTAAAGTTAGCATATTCAGGCTTCTCAGGATGCTCCATTGCGTCAACCAGTTTCTCCTTGCCAAATACATTGACATTGAGGTGATGCGCTCCCTGATGGAAATATCCATCTAATACATGAGTAAGATTCTCTGTACGTTCATCATCGCTGTGTCCCAGTGCATCCGGGCTGATAGTCTGTGTATTGGAAATTCCATCCAGTGCCTCTTCATATGGAAGCTTTGCAACTGAGTTAAGTGATGCAAGAAGTCCATTTTTCTCAGCTCCATAGGCTGGATTAGCTCCAGGTGATAAAGGCTCTCCTGCCTTTCTTCCATCTGGAAGGCTGCCTGTTGCTTTACCATATACCACATTAGAGGTAATTGTAAGGATAGAGGTTGTTACCTCTGAATCTCTATAGGTGTGGCAGGCTCTGAGCTTATCCATAAAAGTGTCAAGAAGCCATACAGCTATCTCATCTGCTCTTTCATCATCATTACCGTATCTTGGGAAATCTCCCTCAATTTTATAATCAACTGCATATCCATTCTCATCACGAACAGTAGATACCTTTGCATACTTAATTGCACTTAAGGAATCAACAACATGTGAAAAACCTGCAATACCTGTTGCAAAGGTTCTTCTTACATTACTGTCAATAAGAGCCATTTCAGCTGATTCATAGTAATATTTATCATGCATATACTGAATCATGTTAAGTGTCTCAACATACAGATGTGCTAACCATGTAAGCATAACGTCATATTTCTCAACGACCTCATCATAATCAAGTACATCACTTGTAATACGCTCATACTTTGGTGCCATCTGAACATGCTTCATTTCATCAAAGCCACCATTGATTGCATAAAGAAGTCCCTTTGCAAGGTTGGCACGTGCTCCAAAGAACTGAATCTCCTTACCTGTCTCTGTTGCAGATACGCAGCAGCAGATTGAGTAATCATCACCCCAGATTGGACGCATAACATCATCATTCTCATACTGAATAGAGCTTGTTTTAACTGAGATATATGATGCATATTTTTTGAATACCTCTGGAAGGTGCTCAGAGTAAAGTACTGTAAGGTTAGGCTCTGGTGCAGGTCCCATGTTCTCTAATGTATGAAGGAATCTGTAGTCACTCTTGGTAACCATTGAACGTCCATCAATGCCCATTCCACCTACTTCAAGTGTAGCCCACACAGGGTCACCTGAGAAAAGCTGGTTGTATGATTCTATACGTGCAAATTTAACCATACGGCATTTCATTGTAAAGTGGTCAATAAGCTCCTGTGCCTGCTTTTCGTTAAGCACGCCCTTTTCCATATCTCTCTCAATATAGATATCAAGGAAGGTAGATACACGGCCAACACTCATAGCCGCACCATTCTGTGTTTTAATGGCTGCAAGATATCCAAAATATAACCACTGAACAGCTTCCTTAGCATTAGCTGCCGGCTTAGAGATATCAATACCATAGGCTGCTGCCATCTCCTTCATTCCGTTCAGTGCTTTAATCTGCTCAGCAATCTCTTCTCTAAGCTGGAAATTGCCACGGCGCATTCCGTATCTTTCTGATTCCTTAAAATCCTTCTTCTTAGCTTCTATAAGACGGTCAATTCCGTATAATGCAACTCTTCTGTAATCGCCAACAATACGTCCTCTTCCATATGTATCTGGAAGACCTGTTAATATCTTGCAGTGACGCGCAAGCTTCATCTCATCTGTATAGATATCAAATACTGCATCATTATGTGTCTTATGGTACATTGTAAATATCTCATGAAGCTTAGGGTCTGGCTCATATCCATACATCTTACAGGACTGCTCAGCCATCTTAATTCCACCATAAGGCATAAAAGCTCTCTTTAATGGCTTATCTGTCTGAAGTCCTACTACCTGTTCCAAATCCTTCAATGACTCATCAATATATCCTGGTCCATATGAAATAAGTGAAGACACTACCTTTGTCTCCATGTCAAGAACGCCGCCCTTGGCACGTTCCTCAGCCTGAAGCTCCTGCAGTCTGCTCCATAATTTATCTGTTGCCTCTGTTGTTCCTTCAAGGAAGCTCTGATCTCCATCATATACTGTGTAGTTATTCTGAATGAAGCTTCTGACGTCAATCTTTTCTTTCCATCGTCTTCCTTCAAAGCCTTCCCACTGTTCAAAATCCAACATGCTATTTCCTCCAGTATTATAATTATTATATTGCCATGTCAGTATATCATCTAAAAAAATATCACGCAATAACAATTAATCGCAAATTTGTAAATTAGTGCTAAAATACCACATTTTTAGACACCATAATATTACAAAAAATATCACATTGCAATACAGGCCTCGTGAAGTATTTCATTAAGTGCGTTCTGACTGCTTGTATGGCATCTCACTATCTCAGCATTACATTTTTCAGCCTCAGTAACAGCACATTTAACCATTTTATGTGAAACCGTATTGGTAAAAAGAATAACCAGGTCTGGTCTGCCTATCTGTTCACTAAGATTTGCACTCATCTGTGTAAAAATCTTTGCCTTGCATTTGTGTTCTTTACATATTCTTTTATACTGACTCACCATTCGGTCATGACCACCTACTATTACTACGCTCATATTGTCCTCCTTTAGATAGTTAATATTTACTTTGGTTAGTTTAATCTAACTGATGTATTTTGTCAAGTATTAAATATGTAAAAGTTTCCTCTAGTTGCTGTAAGTTGGCTTTGGCGCATGTTATTTCCCGCACATGGGACAATTTAACATGCACGGGTCTGAAACTATCAATAGCTATTTAGTTAATCCTGAAATGTAAGAGTTACATCACCCATATCGCTTGTAACAGATATTTTATACTGTCCCTCGGCCTTCTTTCCACCGTTAAGATTAATGTTCTTATCACCCATATCAGTATCAATATCATACTGGTATCCTCCAGGCTCGTAGCAGGTTGCAACCTCCGCATCCCCCATATCGCAGCTGGCTGTTATATCACATAAAAGGTCTCCTGTAATAGTTATATTTCCCATGCTGTCAGTAGCCTTAATGTAGTCAGTCACCTTGCCCTCGTATGTTATGTCGCCCATATCTGCCGATATATCTGTTTTTTCCGATTCCATATCTGTGAGCTTTATATCCCCCATATTAGCCGTTACGTCAAAAGACTTTGTCTTTATTCCGTTAATTGTAATATCCCCCATATCATTGTCTATTGTAACGTTATCAAGAGTTTCCTTTGGAACATATATTTTAACGTATGAATCCTTGTGATGTCTATTTAAGAATCCCAGGTCAAGATTAATTCCATTAATTTTGCTGCCTGTCTCACTAAATTTAAGAACACCATTAACAACCTTACAGCTAACATTCTTAGAATAAAGTGCATACTCTACTGCGTATTTATCGCTTGCAATAACTGTAACATCACCCATGCTAACATCTGCATAAATTGATGAGAATTCATCAAGTTCCATCAATTCCTGTGTATTGAGTGTATCAGTATCACCATAGTTAATATCTATCCAGTTAAAAAGCTTAGTCTGTCTTGCTGCACCAGTTCCAAAGCCTATAGCCACGAGAATTCCTCCTGCAACAAGAAGTGCTCCCGCTATAATTCCAAATATTTTATAAAATTTACTCATTACTATGCCCTCCTCTTCTTTTTCTTGGCTGAATTCTTGGATGCAGCCATACAGCCCTTAACAATCGAACTGATAATCAATACTGATAAAAGTATAAAGCCTATCCCGGCTGCCGCAAATAAAAATCCGGTTCCTATTACAAGTATACCGGTTGATGGCTGTGCAAAAAGCAGTGCAACGCCTCCAAACACGGTAAATATGCCGCCAAGTGTCAATCCAATTGCACATCCGCATATTGCGGCAATACATCCAAATGCTGCCATCGCAACTCCAAGTGCCACACATAAAAGTGCAAGCCACAGAGGCGAACCAATAATTGCAATAAAAATAATCCATCCAACTGAAAGTCCTTTTTTCTTAGGCTGCTCTGCCTTAAGCTCAGAAGGATTCTTACCCTTATATTCCGCAATAATTCTAATTGCCAGCTCCTCTGGGCTGCCCAGTTTCTTAATTACATCTTCCTCTTTCTCAATACCTGCATCTGCAAAATATTCTGTATAATACTGCATTACATTATTATATTCATCTGCCGGCAGTTCGCTGCTGATGTTATTGCTCAGCATGTCCAGATATCTGTACTTGTTCATCTTCATTCCCTCCAAATAAAATTTTATCAAGCTTGTCCTTGTAAAGCGTCCATTCACTAAGGTAATAATCCAGTCTCTTACGACCTTCATCAGTTATGGCGTAATATCGTCTATTTCGTCCCTGAAATGCCTGGTCATATGTTCTAAGGCATTCATCCTTCTGTAATCGTCTTAGAACCGGATACAACGTTGATTCAGATACATCGACAATCTCTTTAATTCCCTGTGTCAAAACATATCCATAGGTATCCCCTCTGCTGAGCTCTGCAAGAACGCACGCATCTAATAATGTAGAACCAAGTTGAAAAACCATGTTGTGCCTCCTTTGTTTTTTATAATATTATATATAATATAATATTGTATAAAAGAATAATATTACACATTTCATAAAATGTCAACAGTTTTTTATAAAAAAATAAAGGGACGGTTCTGGTGGTATACTATACCACCAGAACCGTCCCTCTGGCTTTAAAAAAAATTATTTAGCTGTAATATACTTCTGAGCTACAAGTAATTCTGCACTAAGAACAGCTCCACCTGCCGCACCTCTGATTGTATTATGTGAAAGTCCTACAAACTTCCAGTCAAATACCTTATCTTCTCTAAGACGTCCAAAGGATACTCCGAAACCATTCTCATAGTCAACATCAAGTGCTACCTGAGGTCTGTTATCCTCTTCAAGATACTGAATAAAGTGCTCCGGTGCACTTGGAAGCTTCAGTTCCTGTGGAAGTCCCTTAAATGCTCTCCACTTCTCGATAATCTGTTCCTTGGTAGGCTTATTCTTAAAGTTAACAAACACTGCCGCTGTATGTCCATTAAGAACAGGAACACGAATGCACTGTGTAGTAATTACAGGAAGCTCAGCCTTCTCAATATGTCCATCTACAAGCTTACCCATAATTCTAAGTGGCTCCTGCTCACTCTTCTCCTCTTCGCCTGATATGAAAGGAATTACATTACCCTCCATCTCCGGCCACTCCTTAAAGGTCTTGCCTGCACCTGAAATAGCCTGATATGTAGTAGCTACAACAAGTGTTGGTTCAAATTCCTTCAGTGCAACAAGTGCAGGTGTATAGCTTTGTATTGAGCAGTTAGGCTTAACAGCTACAAATCCTTTTGTTGTACCAAGTCTCTTCTTCTGATATTCAATAAGTCCAAAATGCTCTGGGTTAAGCTCTGGCACTACCATTGGAACATCCTCTGTCCAGCGGTGTGCACTGTTGTTAGATACAACAGGTGTCTCAGTCTTCGCATAATCTTCTTCAATTTTCTTAATCTCTTCCTTAGACATGTCAACGGCGCTGAATACGAAATCGCACTTAGATGCAACCTCTTCAACATCAAGAACATTGTATACTACCATATTCTTAACTGCCTCAGGCA
>CAYTWF010000083.1:0-10877 GCA_964441705.1 uncultured Butyrivibrio sp. | reverse complement strand
GTATGCATTTCTTTCATCATATCCTGCTTCTACTAATGTCTCAAATCCAGCCTGCATAAGTGCACACACACCACCACAAAGTACTGCCTGCTCACCGAAAAGGTCTGTCTCTGTCTCTGTTCTGAAGGTTGTCTCAAGAACACCTGCTCTTGCTCCACCAATTCCCAATGCATAAGCAAGTGCAAGGTCTAATGCCTTACCTGTAGCGTTCTGCTCAACAGCTACAAGACAAGGAGTTCCTTTGCCTGCCTGATACTCTGAACGTACTGTATGTCCTGGTGCCTTAGGAGCAATCATGGTAACATCAACATCTGCTGGTGGCTTAATACATCCGAAATGAATGTTAAAACCATGAGCGAACATAAGCATGTTGCCTGCTTCAAGATTAGGCTCAATATCATTCTTATACATATCTGCCTGTAACTCATCATTAATAAGAATCATGATGATATCAGCTCTCTTAGCTGCTTCAGCTGCTGTAAACACTTCAAATCCCTGCTCTTCTGCTCTCTTCCATGACTTGGAACCATTGTAAAGACCAATGATAACATTGCATCCTGATTCCTTAAGATTTAATGCATGAGCATGTCCCTGGCTGCCATAGCCGATGATTGCGATTGTCTTGCCATCTAATAATGATAAGTTACAATCTTCCTGATAATACATTTTTGCTTCTGACACAATAAATACCTCCGTAATAATAAACAATAGTTGTATGACATCTCTCGTTCGTTGTCATACAACTATTATACCGCCTAATCTGCTATTGTCAAGAACTTTTTAATTATCTGTCCAGCACACTTCCTCTGCACAGTCCGGTAAGTCCGGTTCTTGCAATTCCAAGAATCTCATAGCCTGCAAGCAGCTCAAGAAATGCGTCCAGCTTAGACTTATTGCCTGTAAGTTCAATCATAAGTGAGTCCTTGGCAACATCCACTACATTAGCCCTGAAAATATCTGCCACAGATACAACCTCCGGTCTCTGAATCTCATTAACAGCCACCCGAACTAAAATCAATTCCCTGCATACAGAGGTCTCCGGCTCAAGCTCCTCCATCTCAACCACATCCTCAAGCTTACTAAGCTGCTTGGTAACCTGCTCCAGAATATCATCATCTCCGGTAACAACAACTGTAATTCTTGATATATGAGGATTCTCCGTAACTCCTCCTGTAAAACTGTCAATATTGTAGCCTCTCCTTGTAAAAAGACCTGATATACGGCTTGTAACGCCGGCTTCATTGCGAACAAGCAATGATAAAACCATTTTTCTCATAATGCACCTTCCATCAATGAAATATATGTTATATAGCTTTAATTTATTTTAGCACATTGGCAATACTTGTCAATCAGCTTTACCCTTTTTTTAAAAGCTGTCTAACCACGTATGAGGCAATTAAAAGACCTGCCGAAGACGGAACAAATGCCGTGCTTCCCGGAGTTCGTGGTTCGTTCTCCGAATGTATTGGTGTCTCAGTTGAGAACAATACATCCAGTCTTGCAACCTGTCTTTTCCTAAGCTCCTGTCGCATAACTCTGGCAAGAGGACATACACTGGTCTTGTATATATCAGTAATCTCCAGCTTTGACGGGTCCAGCTTATTACCCGTTCCCATGCTTGCAATTATTGGTGTATTACTTTCCCTGCATCTCATAACAAGCTCTATTTTAGCTGTTACATTATCAATTGCATCAACTACATAATCATATATTGTAAAATCAAACTGCTGCGCAGTATCCGGAAGAAAAAAGCACTTAATTCCTTTAATATCTATATCAGGATTAATAGACCTTGCTCTTGCACAGATTACATCTGTTTTATCCTGTCCAATCGTGTCCATTGTAGCAATAATCTGTCTGTTAATATTGGTAATATCAACTACATCCTTATCGATAACATCAATATGTCCCACACCACTTCTTACAAGTGCCTCAACAACATATCCGCCAACACCACCTGCTCCAAATACTGCAACATGCGCATTCTCCAGTTTTTTCATTCCTGCCTCACCAAACAGCTTTTCTGTTCTAGTAAAAATCTCTTTCATAATCACCTCAAAAATACTTAAAGGGCAGCCGAAGCTGCCCTTTACATTGTCTAGCAATACATTCTCTTAAGAGAATCATATTCTTTATTAATATCCTGAATTACCTCAGCATCGCCATTAAGATTATCCGGATGGAATATCTTGAGTAAATCCCTGTAACGTTTCTTAAGCGCAAGCTCATTATTAACACCTTTGAAAAGGATATCTGCATCCGCAGATGTAATGCTCTTCACTGTTCTATATGAGCGGTAGCTCCTGTGTGCTTCATAATCCTTGCGAATACTCTCAAACTGCTGCTTATCATCAGCCAGTCTTCTATACTCTCTCTCAAGAATCTCCAGCTTCTTATCAAACAGCTGCCTTTCCATATCAAGACGCTTCATCTGAAATCTTATAGACGTCTCTCTTCGGTCATTCTCAAGCGCTCTGTCTCTCTTCTCCTGTTCAAAGGTCAAGCGTTCTGCCTCAAGAGCTTCTCTCTCCTGCATCAGCCTTACATTCTCACGAAAAAGCCATTCTTTATCTTCACAATACTGATTGCCATTATCCATAATTATATCTCCCATACATCCGGCTAAAATAACTACTAAGTATAGTATATTTAATCATAATTACAGATTCAATCCGACATAAGATATATTCAATAGTCCCTTTTACTCAGATATCTCCGCCATCTTAGTCTCTGACAGACCCTTCTTATTCTTGAACATAAGTTTTAAAAGAACCGGTGTCAGCACTGACGTAAATATTATAAGAAGAATAACAGGTGTGAAATCCTCTGCTGCAATAATACCGGCATCAAGTCCCTTCTGAGCAACAATAAGTGCTACCTCACCTCTGGTCATCATACCGACACCACAGATAAGCGATTCCTTCCAGGTATGCTTAGTAACCTTTGCTGCAAAACCACAACCAATTATTTTACCAACAATTGCTACAATAACAAAGCATATGCTGAATGCGGCAAGCTCCCATGTCATCTTGGATATATCAGTCTTCAGACCAATGCTTGCAAAAAATATTGGTCCAAAGAAAAGATAAGAGGTAATATTAACTCTTCTGTCTACATAATGAGAATCCTGAATATTACACAGAATAACTCCGGCAACATAAGCACCTGTAATATCTGCTATTCCAAAATACTCCTCTGCAACATATGAAAGTGCAAAGCACAAAGCAATACTGAAAATAACAATTCTTCTCATATGAGGATATCTTTTATCCAAAAATGCAAAAAGCTTATATAGTACAAATCCAAGAGCTGCAGCAAGTACAAAGAACAGTAATGTCTTAAGGAGAATCATTCCAACTCCACTGCTTGAACCCTCTGCTGCACCAAGTACTACTGTAAGAACTACAATTCCAATAACATCATCAATAATTGCAGCACTTACAATTGTTGTTCCAAGCTCAGTCTTAAGCTTTCCAAGCTCCTTTAATGTCTGTACTGTAATACTTACTGATGTGGCTGTCATAATAACACCAATAAACATTGCTTTAAAGAAAGCAATTGAGCCTATCGCATCCCAGCCATAAAACATCTGTGTAAGCAATGTGCCTAATCCAAGTGGTACAAGCACGCCCATAAATGCCATAAGCAGTGCTATTGGTCCTGTCTTGATAAGTGTCTTGATATTAGTCTCAAGTCCTGCTGAAAACATGAGGAGTATAACTCCTACCTCTGCAAATATCTTAATATATTCGGTATTGCTGGTCCAGCCAAGCAGACAAGGTCCAATAAGGAGTCCTGCTACTATCTGTCCAACTACCTGTGGTAATTTAATCTTCCTTGCAAGAAGACCAAAAAGTTCTGCTGCTGCGATTATAATCGCTAAATCTCTTAAATTCTCAAACATATCATCATAACCTTTCTGCATCTCAAATACGCAATTGCATATTATAAATGATTTGTTTTTAGATTTCAAGCAAATCTGTAATTTCTTTTTCTAATGTTGCCAAATCCCTTCGTATATTAATTTTCTGAGGACATTTAGTCTCACATAAACCACATTTTCTGCAATAATCAGCTGTTGCTTTCTCTCCCTTGCTCTCATTCCACTGCCATGAAAGTGCGCCCTTATTATCATATATATTATATTCATTCCAGATTTTAAAGTTACCTGGAATATCTACTCCTGCAGGACATGGCATGCAATAACGACAGCCCGTACAGCCATTTCTTACCTTTGCATTCATTGCCTCTCGAATTCTTACAATTGACTGCTCCTCTTCCTCAGACAAAGGCTTAAAATTAATAAAGGTATCAAGATTATTCTGCACCTGCTCAGGCTGTGACATACCACTAAGTACAACCTTAACATTAGGATGTGATGCAACAAATCTTAATGCATATGATGCAGGACTTGCATTTTTATCCACAAGCAGCTCCATAATATCCTGTGGAAGCTTTGCAAGTGAACCACCCTTAACAGGCTCCATAATAACAAGAGGAATGCCCAGCTTCTCAGTAAGTGCATACCCCTTATCCCCGGCCTGCTCATTAACGTCCATGTAATTATACTGAATCTGGCAAAAATCCCAGTCTCTGTATGTAGCAATCTCTTCAAATGCCTCATAGCTGTCATGGAAAGAGAATCCAAAGAAACGTATTTTACCCTGTTTTTTTAGCTCCTCACAGTATTCTATAACACCCAAATCTCTCATCTGTCTGAAACGCTCAATATCAAGAGCATGGAGAAGATAAAAATCAATATAATCCTTATGGACTCTTTCAAGCTGTTTTGCAAACATTGCTTTTGCATCATCAAGCTTGTGAATCTCCCATACCGGAAGCTTGGTTGCAAGATAATAGCTTTCTCTTGGTTTGGAATCAAGATATTTCCCTACAAAAAGCTCACTTTCTTTATCATGATATGGATATGCAGTATCATAATAGTTAACCCCTGCATCATATGCCATATCCAGCATTTCTGTAGATAATTTCTCATCAATCTTTCCATCTACTGTGGGAAATCTCATGCACCCAAAGCCTAACAGTGAGGTATCAACCCCCAATTTATCAATGTGTCTTTTTTCCATAAATTTTGTCTCCTTTTAAATAAAATAAGCCAATAGCATGGCAATTACAACAGCTACAACCCTTGCTTCTATTGTGCCCATATGGCACTTCCCACTCTACCTCATTGGAACAGGTTTAAGATATGTTAATTTAACACTCTTTACGTCAAGACCACTTTCTCCAAAATACAACCTCTGGGTTGGATATTTGTCAAAGAAAACAGCCTCTGTTCTCATTGTTACCCACTCGCCTCCTGTTCCGTTGAATGTAAACATTCTGACAGGAAATCCCTGATTAATAAATGTTACAGGCATTTGAGCAAGCTCACCGGAATTAGACCTTGCAGTTATACTGAATTCATATATTCCCGGCTTATCAAGATTAAGAGCATACACATAGCTGCTGCCCCTCTCTGTATTAATGTGGGACATATCAATCTCAGTAGTACCTTCTACCTTATAATACTTAATATTGGTGTAATCTATTGTCTCTTCCTCTTCGCCACCTATAACCTCAACCTCAGGAGCTTCACCATTCATTCTCTCATATGCATGGGTTCTGATAAGGAATCTGCAAATATTCATTGCATTACGCTGGAGCTCTCCTCTATGCAGCCATCCACTTTCAAGCTCTGCAAGAGTAGTATCACCAATGCTGTTAACAGCACCATCCTGGCATACCATATACAGGTCATTCTGTGCAGCTGCCATCTGAGCAAAGTCAACATGGTCTGGCTCTTTGCCCTCTCGACTTATTTTGGCCCACCAGTCAGTCATTACAACACCGTCAAAGCCCCATTCTCCTCGTAAAATCACAGTGTTAAGCTCATACATTCCGGCAGTCCACTGTCCATTTACAGCACCATAGGTAGTCATAACGGCATCGCCATTTCCTTCCTTAACAGCATACTCATAGCCTTTAAGATAGATTTCTCTTAAAGCTCTTTCTGAAATAACAGAGTCAATCATATGTCTGTTATGCTCCTGGTTATTGGCACAAAAATGCTTGATGCATCCTGTTGTTCCTCCCTGATGAAGACCTCTCAGTTCTGCTGCCGCCATCTTGCCGGTTAACAGTGGGTCCTCTGAGAAATACTCAAAATTACGTCCATTAAGAGGATGTCTATGAATATTCATTCCTGGTCCAAGCAGTACGTCAACTCGGTCATTGGTCATTTCTATTCCTGTAAAGTGATACAGCTCCTCTGCCAGCTCCTCGTTAAAAGAGCTTGCAATCAGCGTTCCATTAGGAAGACTAAATGCCTTCATTCCACAGTCCAGACGCATTCCGGAGGGTCCGTCTGAGCAGCATGCACAAGGCAGTCCATATGCTTTGAGGCTCTCAGATACGCCGCCAAAGGCAGCCGCCGTTCCAGGTGTTACCTTAGGGCTTCCCATACCCTCTCCACGAATAATACATGACAGGTCATCATCTGAGAACTGGGCAACCAGCTGCTCCATTGTCACATTGCCTGCTTCAACGTCAGAAAGCTTATATCCCATATCCCCTGTTACGTCCAGATTGACTGGATAATTATTCTCTCTGAGTACTCGGAATTCACTGCTGCGAACCGGAACCTCCTCCATGGAGGCTGTATATACATTATTAACAGTGGCAGATGGTTTGATTCTTGTAAAATGTGTAACCGGCGCCACTGCCTGATTCAGTCTTTGAGTTACCTTTGTTGTATCCTGTACATAAGCTCCGCATTTAATAGTATCCCTGACATTCTCTCCAAGATAAAATACATATTCACCCTGTTCCAGTACATAACAGAAACGGTTACCTGTAACACCCGAATCATCATAAGAAGCAAGACTACTCATTGCCACATCAAGAGTAATCTCCTCCGCTGCTCCCGGTGCAATATCTTCTGTCTTATAAAATGCTGCAAGCTTTCGTACCGGCTGTCCAAGTTCTCCCTGAGGAGCCTGAACATATAACTGGACAACAGCCTTGCCCGTGTATGCTCCTGTATTTTTAACTGCTGCCTTAACGGTAAAATGACCGTCAACAGCTCTTCCCGAATCAATCTGAATGTCAAAATCTGTATAGGATAAACCATAGCCAAATGGATATCTTACCTTATCAGGTGCAAAGGTCTGAAAATATCTGTATCCAACATATATATCCTCCTGATACAAATCTCTGTCATCATTGCCAAAATTCTTATCCGACGCATAATCGTGAATACTGTAAGCGATTGTATCAGGCAAATGTCCTGATGGACATACAGCACCTGTAAGTACATCCACTGTTCCATATCCGCCAATCATTCCGCCCTGCCATGCATAAAGCACCGCCTCTGGTGAATATGTATCCATAAATGACATATCAATAATATTACCTACATTAAGAACAACCACCATTCTGTCATAATATTTTCTAACAATCTCAAGCATCTGTTCTTCTTCATCGGAAAGCCTGTATGAGCCCTTCGTATCAGAGTTATCCTGGTCCTCTCCAGCTGAACGTCCAATAATAACTATAGCTGTATCTGACTCCTCTGACGCAGTCTTAACCATATCATCTGTAAGTGGCATCTCCTTCTGGCACCATGGCTGTGTTCCCCAGCCGGTTCCCTTGTCAAATGGATTCTCCTTCTCCCATTCAGTATAAATTGAAGCCAGCTTCTCATTAACGCTGATATTCTCAGCTTCTCTGAGAGCCTCCATAATTCCCGTTACCTTACTTACGTTAACCATTCCACCTGAGCCGGTTCCGCTCTTGTAATAATTAAGCTGGGTTCTTCCAAATACTGATACCGTACTGCCCTTTGCCAATGGCAGTACTCCTTTGTCATTCTTTATAAGAACCTGTCCCTCTGCAACCATTTTTCTTGCAGCGGATGAATATTCTTCCATATCTAATGTGTATTTTGCCATAAAAAAACCTCCTTATGCTACTATTTATTGTGAAGCATAAAGAGATTTTTTTCAAGTGTTATTATTTTATAACGTTCCTTTTTGCAGCCAGATATGTGGCTGTATTTTACTCATATACATTACCAGGAATTTTCTTACTGTCCTCGAGCAGCCTGTCATAATAGGCACTTAATTTATCAAGCTTGTCTGTGGTATCATAATCATCCACCCCAAACAGAAATTTATGCAGCTCTGTTACATTCGCCGAAAGATTCACAGGAAATACCGGGTCATATATATCCAGTTCTTTAACATATTTGATAGAGGAATATTTTTCAAACGGAAATCCTGCCTGCTCTGCTATACTGTACTTCTTAACATCCTTTAAAAGACTTAGAAGCTCTGATACGGGAATACTTGTCTCCAGATTATCCAATACTCCATCTACCGCTGCATTAAGCTGTGACAATCCCATAGTCTGAGCCTTCTGCAGTACAAGCTCAATAACCCTTCTCTGTCTCTGTGCACGTCCATAATCAAGATTCTCATCATATCTTATTCTGCAATATGCTGTAGCCTGAATTCCATTAAGGTGAACCATTCCCGCCTGTGGTACTGTTTCATAGGTCATATCAGTATTCTTACCAGTATCAACAAGATATTGATTCAGCCAGTAACATTCCTGGTCATTAATCTCTATATCTATACCGCCTACAGCGTCAACAACTCTTATAAGTCCCTCAAAATTAACAAGCACATAGTCCTTGATATCCAGGTCAAGGCTGGTATTAATTGCACTTATTGTAGCCTCTACACCTGCATATCCATATATCTCTGTAGCCTTTTTGTATTTGTCAGAACCATCTTTAATATCTGTAGTCTTCATTAGTGTATCTCTGTATACGGACACAAGCTTAATCTCATTAGTATCATTATTGACACTACATATGATTATTGAATCTGTATTACCTGCGCCCTCATCCTCAGACACACCTTCAACGTATTTTCTTTTATCCGAACCAAGCAAAAGATAATTAGTATACCCTTTTAATGATGTATTGTTGTCATAAATCTCGGAATCAATTGTTATTTTGTCTCGGTCAATGTCTGTAATTGTAAGCTTGTCATATTTACCCTTAACAAATTTTACAATAGAAAAAACGCCAAATCCAACACCTGCAATAATGGCTATAAGCATAATATACAAAATAGTCTTAACAATAGTTCTAAGTGTTCTTTTTCTAATTCTTCTCTTTCTCATATACCCCAGGTCCATCCCTCTTCTATATATTATTAATTGTAATGCACTTATGGAAATTATATCACAACCACCATTTCTGTACAATCTCAATTAAGCCGTTGTGTAGCTAATAATTTTTTATAAGCTGCATCCATTCCCAGCGCCCCCAATGGTGCAGTTATAATAATAGCCATAACAGCAACTGAAAGAATTATCTTTCCACATGGCAGTCCTACAGCCAGTGGAACAGAACCAATAGCCGCCTGAACCGTTGCCTTGGGCACATATGCGATAATGCAAAATAGTCTTTCCCTCCAATTGAGTTTTGTTCCAAGCACGCATATATATACACCCACTGACCTGAAAATAAGAGCTGATACAATCATAATAACAGCTGGTAGTCCAGCGCCTAAGGTATACCGAATGTCCACTGTGGCTCCCACCAGCACAAATAAAATAACCTCTGCTGCAAGCCATAACTTTCCAAATTTTTCTGACAGTCTTTTAGACACGAAATCCGTGCTTTTCAGCCTGATAACACAAGCCATGCTGACAACCGCTAAAAGTCCTGATATAGCTATTTTCCCATCAAGCCATCCCTCAGCTGCCACGAGTAGCAACGCAAAACCAATGACAACTATTACCTTCATGCTGTTTCTCACACAATGCCTGTGAGCATATGCAGTTTCAAAAAACAGATACAGTCCAAAACCCGTAGCAGCTCCTAATGCTACTCCAAGGATAATTGATATTGGTATATCAACAAATGCCATGATATTGGCATCTTTACCCTGTGACATACTCAAAAAGGTTGTGAATAAAACTATTACAAATATATCATCACAAGAGGCTCCTGCCATAATCATCTGAGGAACCGCCTTTTCAGTCCCAATTTTTTTCTCTATAAGATTTACCATCCTTGGTACTACAACGGCCGGAGAAACAGCTGCCAAAACTGCCCCCATAACTGCTGCTTCCATTCGGTTTATTCCCAGTAATAACGGAGCCAGCAGCACATACCCGGCAATTTCCAAGGATGCAGGTAAAAAAGCAAGTAGAACGGCAGGTCGTCCAACCTTTAACAGGTCCTTTAAATCAAGTGCCAGGCCTGCCTTTAGTAAAATAATTATTAATGCAATTTTTCTCAAATCTGCTGAAATTGACAATATAGATGGGTCAAGTAAATCCAAAATATATGGACCCAGTACAATTCCTGTAATAAGCATCCCTATAATTCCTGGGAGCTTAAGACGTTGACATATCGCTCCCATTGCAAGACCAACAAGAAAAATAAGTGCTATAGATGCTAACATAATAAATCCTCCTGTATTACGCAAAAAGCTGATGCCTCCTGCGACTAAGAATAATCGTAGAAGTCATCAGCTATTAAGCAGTTTAGGTTACCCAAGGGAGTACTTCATTCCCTGTTACAATCTAATTAACTTGTCTCTAAATTTAGAACTTGCCAGCGTCAGCTGCTTCCTGTACGGATACAGCAACTGCAACTGTCATACCAACCATAGGGTTGTTACCCGCACCGATAAGTCCCATCATCTCTACATGTGCAGGAACTGATGAAGAACCAGCAAACTGTGCATCTGAATGCATACGACCAAGTGTATCTGTCATACCATATGATGCAGGGCCAGCTGCCATGTTATCTGGATGAAGTGTTCTACCTGTACCACCACCTGATGCTACTGAGA
>CAYTWF010000082.1:0-11279 GCA_964441705.1 uncultured Butyrivibrio sp. | reverse complement strand
AATAAGTCTATAGCCTCTATGATTGAGGTCTATAAACTTATAATACGAGGAGGATACAATATGGAATTAGCAAAAGTCACTTCAAAAGGACAGGTTACAATTCCTGTGGAAATTAGAAAGAAACTTGGAATCAAAAATGGTGATAAAATTTTATTTATGGAAGAAAGCGGTCGTATTTATGTTATAAATTCTTCAATGGATGCATTAAGAGAAGCGCAGGCAGCATTTGCTGGAGAGGCAGAAAGAGTCGGACTCAAAAATGATGATGATGTCATGACTATGATTAAAGAACTACGTCAGGAAAGTATGGTGAAATAATGCGAATAATGCTTGATACGAATGTGCTGATTTCAGCATTGCTATTTCCTGGGCAAAAAATGAATGCCATGATGGAATTGATTACAATGAGTCATGATTTAGTTTTATCATCATATGTGGTTGAAGAACTGAAAATGGTTGTACAGAGAAAATTTTCCAAGAAAAAATCGACGGTTGAAAAGTTGCTCTTTATGATGCGTTATGAGTATGTGTACACACCAATCGAAATGAAAAAATCTTTATTTGTTATAAGAGATGTGAAAGATTACCCAGTTTTATATACCGCAATCATTGAGGATATTGATATTTTAATTACTGGTGATAAGGATTTTTCCGATATTGATGTTGAAAAACCAGAGATTATGACACCGGCAGAATTTATGGAGAAGTATCTATAGCCAAGTTGTTGCTGCTTATTCCACCAGACCAATCGGCTGTAGTTCTCTGGCAATATATAAGTGTATAAAGCATATTTTCGCCAGCCTTTCAAGGGTCTGCGCAGTGAAGCACAGCCACAGCGGATGATACATAAGGCAGAACGCAGCCTGTCTGAATCCAGACGCCGGGAGCACACCTGCAAGCCTATATTGAATTTATGAACAACAACAGCGAAAAATGAGCCTGATTACGCGCTTGCATGTAATCAGGCTCATTGTGGACTGTAGGATGCGTAAGCATCTGTTCATAAATTCTCAGTGAGCTACACAGGTGTATGACCGGGGTCGGATGAGTTCTGCGTTCTGCCTTAGTCCTGTATCAGAAGCGGTGGGTGTAGCTTCACAGCAGACCCTTGATGCTGGTGAAAATATACTTTAAAACTTTCCAGCTGGTATTTGACAGGACTGCGCAGGCAATGTATAATATTTTGTCGGGCTGTGCCCATATTATATAACATAGAAAGGTCCATTATGAACCAGATAGATACATTATTACAGGCTCCACAAACGGAACCTGAAAGACAATATTATTATATCAGCCTTTTGCAGGCAATTACCAGACAAAAAGAGGCAGAAGAGGGACGGAAGCTTACATACCATATTCAGACCTTTGGCTGTCAGATGAATGCAAGAGACTCAGAAAAGCTTGCAGGTATTCTTGAACAGATAGGGTACGTGTCTGACGAAGAGTCAGAAGAGGTAGATTTTGTAATCTATAATACCTGCTCTGTGAGAGAAAATGCTAATACAAGAGTCTATGGAAGACTGGGACACCTTAATGCAATTAAGAAGCACCGCAGGCATATGATGATTGCCATATGTGGCTGTATGATGCAGGAACCAGATGAAATTGAGAAAATCAGGACTACTTATAAATTCGTAGATATTGTATTTGGAACACACAATATTTTTAAGTTTGCGGAGCTTATGTACAACAGACTACAGGCGGACAGTCAGATAATTGATATTTGGAAGGACACTAACCAGATAGTTGAGAACCTACCGGATTCAAGAAAATATTCATTCAAATCCGGAGTTAACATAATGTACGGCTGTAATAATTTTTGCAGCTACTGCATTGTTCCATATGTGCGGGGACGTGAGAGAAGCCGTGAGCCACGGGAGATTATCAGGGAGATTGAGCGTTTTGTGTCTGAGGGCGTCAAGGAGGTTATGCTCCTTGGTCAGAATGTTAATTCATATGGCAAAACACTTGAAGAGCCAATGTCTTTTGCCCAGCTGCTTAGTGAAGTGGCAAAGGTTGAGGGCCTTGAGAGGGTGAGATTTATGACACCACATCCTAAAGACCTTTCAGATGAGCTTATTGAGGTTATGGCCACAACTCCAAAAATATGTCATCATGTGCATCTGCCGCTGCAATCTGGAAGCAGTAGAATTCTTGAAAAAATGAATCGACATTATACCAAGGAAGGCTATCTTGAGCTTGTCAGTAAGATTAGAAGGGCTATTCCTGATGTGGCAATTACAACAGATATAATTGTTGGATTCCCAGGCGAGACTGAGGAAGATTTTGAAGATACAATTGATGTGGTTAATCAGGCTGAATTTGACAGCGCTTTTACATTTATATACTCCAGGAGGACGGGTACACCTGCTGCCAGTATGGATAATCAGATACCTGAGGAGGTTACCAAGGCCAGATTTGACAAACTGCTGGCGGCGGTTGGAAAAGCCTCAAGGAAGCGTTGTGGAATAGATGTAGGCAAGACACTTAAGGTGCTTGTTGAAGAGGTTAACACTCAGCATCCTGAGCTTGTAACAGGAAGACTTGAGAACAATGTGCTTGTACATTTTCCAGGGGCTGCTTCACTTGTAGGACAGCTTGTGAATGTGCATCTGCTTGAGAGCAAGGGCTTCTATTACATGGGAGAACAGGAATAAAACATAAGATAATAAGGGATAGGGAAAAGAAAATGCATGATTTAAAACCAAAGCTGTTTTCTGTAATGAAAACATACACAAAGGACCAGTTAGTTAAGGATATCATATCAGGTATCATAGTTGCTATTATTGCACTGCCTCTTTCAATTGCACTTGCAATTGCTTCCGGTGTAGGACCGGAAAAGGGACTGTATACTGCTATTATTGCAGGCTTCTGTATTTCGTTTTTTGGCGGAAGCAGAGTACAGATTGGTGGTCCTACAGCAGCGTTTGTAATAATAATTTATGGAATAATAGGCAATTTTGGATTTGACGGACTTGTAGTTGCCACAATTATGGCCGGTATATTCATGATTTTATTTGGAATATTTCGGGCAGGCAATCTAATCAAGTATATTCCATACACAATTACTACAGGCTTTACAGCAGGAATAGCAGTTGGAATAGCAGTTGGACAGATTAAGGATTTTATGGGAATCAGAATGGGAGCACTCCCATCTGAATTTATAGAAAAAATTACCGCTATAGGTAAAAATATAGGCAATCTTAACTGGCTTGCCTTTGCTGTAGGAGCAGGTTCGCTATTGATATTAATTTTCTGGCCAAAGCTTATGGAGGCTCTGCCGGATAAGCTTAAATATATTAAAATAATACCCGGTTCACTTATAGCAATAATAGCAGCAACAGCAGTTGTGAAGCTTTCCGGGATTAATGTTAATACAATTGGTGACCTTTATGAGGTATCAGGAACACTTCCTAAATTTGCACTTCCACACATTACGTTTCCACTTGTAAGAAAGCTTTTGAGTCCGGCTTTTACAATTGCGATTCTTGCAAGCATTGAATCCCTTTTGTCAGCGGTTGTTGCTGATGGAATGATTGGAAGCAGACACCGCTCCAATGCAGAGCTTATTGGACAGGGTATCGGTAACATAATGTCAGGTCTTTTTGGCGGGATTCCTGCAACTGGAGCAATTGCAAGAACGGCAGCTAATATTAAAAATGGCGGACGTACACCAATTGCCGGAATTGTACATTCAATTACACTGCTTATTATTCTTGTTGTTTTAATGCCATATGCATCATGGATTCCAATGCCTGCACTTGCAGCAATTCTTATGATGGTTGCCTACAATATGTCAGGTATCCGCAACTGTGTAAGGCTTTGCAAAAAAGCTCCAAAAAGTGATATAATTGTCTTTGCACTGACATTCCTGCTTACAGTATTTTTTGACCTTGTAATTGCAATTGAAGTAAGCATGGTAGTTGCAGCCGCATTATTTATGAAAAGAATGGCTGAGACCACTGATGTTAAGGGTTGGAAGTACGTTGACCCGGATGATGAGGACACAGACCCGGATAATATCGGTCTTAAGGTTGTACCTAAGGGAACACTTGTATATGAGATTAGCGGACCAATGTTTTTTGGTATGACTGATAAATTTATGGATATCATTGAAGATACAAGTAAGGACGTTATTATTTTAAGGATGAGAAGTGTTCCTGCAATTGATGCCAGTGCACTTCACGTATTATATGATGTTCTTGCCAAATGCCGCAAGGACAAGGTTACGCTTGTTTTTTCACATGTTAATGAGCAGCCTATGAATGTAATGCACAAGGCAGGCTTTGACGAGGAGGTTGGTACTGATAATTTCTGTGCCAACATTAATGATGCACTTGTAAGGGCAGGAGAGCTTCTTGCCGGTAAAAAATAGATAAGAACAGAGGTTAATTTCCATGGCTGAATTTAGTCCGATGATGCAAAAATATCTTGAAACAAAAGAGCAGTACAAGGATTGTGTACTGTTTTACCGCCTTGGCGATTTCTATGAAATGTTTTTTGATGATGCAATTAATGTATCAAGAGAACTGGAGCTGACACTGACTGGTAAGGACTGCGGACAGGAGGAGCGTGCACCAATGTGCGGTATCCCTCATCATGCAGCTGACGTATACATCAACAGGCTTGTGGAAAAGGGCTACAAGGTTGCAATCTGTGAACAGGTAGAGGACCCAAAGCTTGCCAAGGGTCTTGTAAAACGTGAGGTTATTAAGATTGTAACACCTGGTACTAATTTTAATCCGGGAGCATTAAGTGAGGACCGCAATAATTACATTATGTGTATTGCGTATATGGGAACAACCATAGGTCTGGCGTCCTCTGATATTACCACCGGTGAGTTTCTGGTTACTGAATTTCGTACAGAGCGGGAGCTTATTGATGAGATTAATAAATTCAGTCCCTCTGAAATTATATGCAATGAAGCCTTCAGCATTAGTGGTATAGATATTGAGGATTTGAAGAACCGTCTTAATATCTCGGTATCTGAGCTGGAGCCGTGGTATTTTGATGATAAGGGTGCGGAAAAGATAATAAAGGAGCATTTTAAGGTTAGCAGTCTTGAAGGACTTGGACTTAAGGACTATCCAACAGGGCTGATTGCTGCCGGTGCTCTTATGAATTACATGTATGAGACACAGAAAAATTCACTGCCTCATCTTACAAGAATTACACCCTATGTAACCGGACGCTACATGATTATTGACAGCTCAACAAGGCGTAATCTGGAGCTGGTAGAAACTATGAGAGAAAAGCAGAAACGAGGCTCACTTCTCTGGGTTCTTGACAAGACCAAGACGGCAATGGGGGCAAGATTATTAAGAAGCATGATTGAACAGCCTCTTGTAGTCCGTGAGGATATAATTAAACGACAGAAGGCGGTAGGTGAATTCCTTGACAATTATATAACAAGGGAAGAGCTTAGGGAGTACCTTAATCCGGTATATGACCTTGAACGTCTTATTGGACGAATAAGTACCCGTTCTGCAGGACCAAGGGATTTGGTGGCATTTAAGGGTTCTCTTGAAATGATGCCTTATATAAAGGATTTGTTAAAATCCATGAAATCTGACCTGCTTAATGAAATTTATGAGGAGTTAGACCCACTTACTGATATATTTAACCTTATTAATTCAGCAATTGTAGACGAACCGCCTATAGCAATTAAGGATGGTGGGCTGATTAAGGAGGGCTATAACGAAGAGATAGACCGACTTAGAGCTGCCAAGACTGATGGCAAGAACTGGCTTGCCCAGCTTGAGGCTGATGAGAAGGAACGTACAGGAATTAAAACACTTCGTATTAAATTTAACAAAGTATTTGGCTATTACCTTGAGGTAACCAATTCCTTTAAGGACCAGGTGCCGGAGGATTACATTCGTAAGCAGACCCTTACCAATGCAGAAAGATATACAACACCTAAGCTAAAGGAACTTGAGGAGGTTATTCTTGGAGCAGAGGATAAGCTTTTTTCCATGGAATATGACCTTTTTGCAGATGTGCGTGAGCAGATTTCAAAAGAGGTTATTAGAATTCAAAGTACAGCAAGGGCAATTGCCAAAGCCGATGTTTTTTCATCCTTAGCAGTTGTGGCAGGCCAGAATAATTATATATGCCCTAAGATTAATGAAAAGGGTATTATTAATATTCAGGGTGGACGTCATCCGGTTGTAGAGAAAATGATTTCCAACGGTATGTTTGTGGAAAACGATACATTTCTTGACAATGGCAAGAACAGAATATCAATTATTACCGGTCCTAACATGGCTGGTAAATCTACATATATGCGTCAGTCAGCACTTATTGTTCTGATGGCACAGATAGGCTCGTATATTCCTGCCAAAGCGGGAGATATTGGAATTGTTGACAGAATTTTTACCCGTGTAGGGGCCTCTGATGACCTTGCCAGCGGTCAGAGTACATTTATGGTAAATGACTGAGGTTGCCAATATTCTTCGTAATGCAACGGCTAACAGTCTTCTTATACTTGATGAGATAGGCCGAGGAACAAGTACCTATGATGGACTTTCAATTGCCTGGGCGGTAGTTGAGCACATCAGTAATCCTAAGCTTTTAGGTGCTAAGACACTTTTTGCCACCCATTATCATGAGCTTACAGAGCTTGAGGGTACAATAGATTCAGTTAACAATTACTGCATTGCTGTTAAGGAGCAGGGTGATGACATAGTATTTTTGCGTAAAATAGTAAAGGGTGGAGCTGACAGAAGCTATGGTATTCAGGTTGCCAAGCTTGCCGGAGTTCCTGACAATGTAATTAACCGCGCCAAGGAGATTGTAAAGGAGCTTGCTGATAATGACATATCCATGAAGGCAAAGGAAATAGCACGCCTTGGAGTTCCTGCGGAAGCCTTTAAAATTCCGGAAAAGGTTGGCAAAGAGGAATATGTGCAGATGTCTCTTTTTGACGCTGTAAGCAATGATGATATTACCGAAGAGATAAAAAATATGGAGCTGTCTAAGATGACTCCGATTGAAGCCCTTAATGAATTATATAAGATTCAGGATAAAATAAAGAACAGGTGGTAATTCATGGCGATTAATATTCTTGATGAGAATACTATTAATAAAATAGCGGCAGGTGAGGTTGTTGAAAGACCCTCCTCAGTTGTTAAGGAGCTGGTTGAAAATGCAATTGATGCCGGTGCAACAGCTATTACTGTAGAGATTAAGGAGGGCGGCATATCCTTTATCAGAATAACTGACAATGGGCAGGGAATACCTGCATCAGATGTGCGGGTTGCTTTTCTTCGTCATTCTACAAGTAAGATTAGAAGCGCAGAGGACCTTATCAGTATATCCTCTCTGGGCTTTCGTGGTGAGGCACTTTCAAGTATATGTGCGGTGGCTCAGGTTGAGCTTGTTACCAAAACCAGAGAGGAGCTTAGTGGGACACGCTATCAGATAGACGGCGGCGTGGAAAAGGCATTTGAGGAGGTTGGTGCACCGGATGGAACTACCTTTCTGGTGCGCAATCTTTTTTATAATACTCCTGCAAGACGTAAGTTCCTTAAGACACCAGGCACCGAGGGCGGATATATCAGCTCAATAATTGAGCATCTGTGTATGTCTCATCCGGATATTTCCTTTAGGTTCATAGTTAATAACCAGCCTAAGATACAGACTATGGGAAATGGTAACCTTAAGGATTCGGTTTATACAGTTTATGGCAGAGAGATTACCCATAATCTTCTTGAAATAGACCGTACCTTTGAGACCTTTTCGATTAAAGGCTATATTGGAAAGCCTATTGTATCAAGGGGGAACCGTAACTTTGAAAATTATTATATCAACGGAAGATATATAAAAAGCAGCATCGTGTCCAAGGCAATTGAGGATGCCTATGGGCCTTTTATTATGCTGCACAAATATCCATTTACCGCATTTCACATTACAATTGATTCATCATTGCTGGACGTTAATGTGCATCCCTCCAAGCTTGAGCTTCGCTTCTCCAATAGTGTGCAGATATACGAACAGGTTAAGGAGGCAGTAACTGATGCACTTACACATAAGGAGCTTATTCCAGATGTGGAGCTTGAGGTAAAGAAAGAAAAACGTCCGGTGGCTGATAATGTATCATTTACGCAGGCACCAAAACCGCAGCCGGAACCGATGCCGGAACCGGTACCAAAAACGCAGCCAACGCTACAGCCGGAACCGGTACCACGGAAAGTAAATGTGCAGCAGCCGATTCCGGTAAAAAAACAGGTCACGCAGGTTCAGCCAGTTAAGCTGCCATCCCGAATGCCGGAGCCTTTTGAGAACAAAAGGAGTGAGGTTTATAAGGAGGCTTTGACACCTGTAACCTATAATCAGATGGAATTGTTTGATAAGCCGGAGCTTCTCAAGGAGGAAAATAAGCCGCAAATCCGCATTATTGGTCAGGTATTTGATACCTACTGGATAATTGAATTTGAAAAAAACATGTATATTATTGACCAGCACGCTGCCCATGAAAAAGTGTTATTTGAGCGCTTTATGAAAACCTATAACAGCAGGGAGATTACAACACAGCAGGTTTCACCCCCTGTTATTTTATCTCTGACAGTACAGGAGCAGGAGCTTCTCAAGACTAATATGGAGCATTTTAGTGCTCTTGGCTTTGAAATAGAAGAATTTGGCGGTGATGAATACGCAATTCGCGGAATACCGGCTGATTTTTCAGAAGCCAATCATAAGGAGCTGCTGTTAGAGATACTTGATTCACTTGAACAGGAGGGTTCCCGGGCAACAATTGATACAATTAAGTACAGAATTGCCACAATGGCATGTAAAGCTGCTGTTAAGGGCAATAATAAGCTTAGTCATATGGAAGCGGCGGAGCTGATTAATGAGCTTATGGAGCTGGATAATCCTTATAACTGCCCACATGGCAGACCTACAATGATATTCATGAGCAAATATGAGCTGGAAAAGAAATTTAAGAGGATAGTATAATGAAACAGCCACTTATTGTCATTACAGGACCTACTGCGGTTGGAAAAAGTGCTCTTTCGGTTGAGCTTGCCCACCGTATTAATGGAGAAATAATCAGTGCTGATTCCATGCAGGTGTACAGACATATGAATATTGGAACTGCCAAAATAACTCCCAAAGAGATGGAGGGCGTGCCACATTATCTTATTGATGTGCTTGAGCCATCCCAGGATTTTTCGGTATACACTTTCAAGGCTATGGCAGACAATGCAATACAGACAATATATGCACATGGAAATATACCAATTATTGCAGGAGGAACCGGATTCTATATACAGTCTGTGCTATATGACATTGATTTTACTCAGACAGAAGCAGATACGGCGTATCGTGACAGCCTTTTTATGCTGGCAGCTGATAAGGGCTGTGAATATGTTCACAAGCTCCTTAGGGAGGCAGACCCGGTATCGGCAGCACAGATTCATGCTAATAATGTAAAAAGAGTTGTACGTGCACTGGAGTATTATCATCAGACAGGGCAGCCAATATCACTTCATAATGAAGAACAAAAGCTTCATGAATCACCATATAATTTTGTATATTTTGTTCTTAATGATGACAGAGCAGATATATATGAAAGAATTGACAGACGTGTGGATAAGATGCTTTCCCAGGGTCTTGTTGATGAGGTGCGTTCACTTATGGAACAGGGCTATGACCGTTCCTATGTATCAATGAAGGGAATTGGCTACAAGGAGATAATTGATTACCTTGAAGGGATTACAACCCTTGAAGAAGCAGTATATATCATTAAAAGAGATACGAGACATTTTGCAAAAAGACAGCTTACCTGGTTTCGCAGGGAAAAGGATGTAACCTTTGTGAATATTAATGATTTTAACAGCAGGTCGGCAATTGCAGATTATATGATAAAAATTTTACAGGAAAAGAGTATTATACAATGAAAAAAGAAATGTATGAACAGCTTGGAATATCAGAAAAGGTATATGATTTCTGCGCAGATGTTGCAGCATCACTTAAGGAAAGATTTGAGGCTATTGATGAAATTGCAGAAATCAACCAGCTTAAGGTGCTTGATGCCATGCACAAAAACCAGGTAAGTGAAGCTCATCTTGGAACCTCTACAGGCTATGGCTATAACGATATTGGAAGGGACACCTTAGAGCAGGTATATGCAGATGTGTTCCATACAGAGGCTGCGCTTGTAAGAGCCCAGATTACATGTGGAACCCATGCACTTACAGTGGCACTTGCAGGTAATTTAAGACCGGGGGACGAATTATTTTCCCCTGTAGGACTTCCATATGATACCTTGCAGGGTATAATTGGAATTCGTGAGGAAAAAGGAAGTCTTGCAGAATATGGAATTACCTATAGACAGGCTGATATGCTCCCTGATGGTTCCTTTGATTATAATGGAATTCGTGAAGGAATTAACGAACATACAAGGCTTGTTACAATTCAGCGTTCTAAGGGCTATTCCAGCAGACCAACACTTTCTGTTGAAAGAATTGGGGAGCTTATTGCTTTTATAAAAGGAATTAAGCCGGATGTAATATGTATGGTTGATAACTGCTATGGTGAGTTTGTTGAAACAATAGAGCCTTCTGATGTAGGAGCTGATTTGGTGGTTGGTTCTCTTATTAAGAATCCGGGAGGCGGACTTGCACCTGTTGGCGGATATATCTGTGGTAAAGAGGAATATGTTAATAATGCAGCCTATAGACTTACGGCACCGGGGCTTGGTAAAGAGCTTGGAGCTTCACTTGGAATTAATCCTGCGTTCTTTCAGGGCTTTTTCCTTGCTCCAACAGTTACAGCCGGAGCACTTAAGGGGGCAATATTTGCAGCCAATGTGTATGAGCGTCTGGGCTATAAGGTAATTCCGAATGGAAGCGAACCACGATATGACATTATTGAGGCAGTAGAGCTTTTGACACCAGAAAGACTGATTGCTTTCTGCAAGGGAATCCAGGCGGCGGCTCCTGTGGATGCTCATGTTACTCCAGAGCCATGGGATATGCCTGGCTATGATTCCAAGGTAATTATGGCGGCAGGTGCTTTTGTATCAGGCTCGTCAATTGAGCTTTCAGCCGATGGACCATTAAGAGCACCATATACAGCCTTTTTCCAGGGTGGACTTACCTGGTATCATGCAAAATATGGAATTATGATGAGCCTTCAGAAAATGTATGAGCTTGAACCGTCAAAATACGATAAATTATTCTAAATTCTTCTGTGTACATTAATCTTTTATTGTGTTAAAATTGGTTAGGGTGTCAAAAGTAGACACCAAGTCACCATAATCCTCATCAAATATA
>CAYTWF010000081.1:0-11437 GCA_964441705.1 uncultured Butyrivibrio sp. | reverse complement strand
ACACGCAGATAATTTTTCATTTCATCAAGTGTAATTATCATCTTTCCACCTCACAATTAAGGGAGTAGCATTTCACTACTCCCTATCACTTCATTAGGCCTTTGTTGATGCAGTCTGTGTTTCAGCCTTAAGCTTTAACACCTTAACAGCTTCTGGAAGAATAAGAAGACCGTCTACTCTTTCCTTTGCAACAAAGCCAATCATACCGTTTCCGGCAAATAACTCATTAAGCTGCTTGAACGAACGAGTACCTCTGTCTCCGATGTTGTAGTAGCTGTAATCACCGAATGCAATCGCATCAGTAGGTGCAAAGGCAGAAGTATGAACTTCGTAACCTAAAATCTTATCAGGCTCTCCTGCCTGGTAAGAAGGCTGCCATAAATACTGACCGTTGTTATCCTTAAGCTTACGAACCTGTGCTAAAGTAGCATCATTCATAATGAAAGATGCATTCTTTCTGTAAGGTCTCTTAAGACCGTATACAAGGTCGATTAAGTCATCAGACTTGATTGCAGCAGTAAGTGTAGCAACTACCTCGCCACCCTTTGTAGGATGGAAAATGCCAGTAGGTCTGCCTGTTCCAGTTCCGTTAAGGAATGCATCCTCTTCGGCATTTGCAAGTGCCTTACCAAACTCTGTGATGATGTAATTCTCAAGACCGAATGCATTGTCATATAACAACTCTTCTGTAATCTTGATTGCTACATGGAGTTTGTGAGCATCAAGAATCTTCTGGTCGAATGTTGCATCACCAAAAGAAAGCGCCTCGCCCTCTTCAATCCAAGCGGCTGCAGGCTTTGTTGCTGCGATGTTAATCTTATGGTCACCAGAAGTTGTAATCTTTCTCGCTAACTTACGAACGATATTCTCTTCATCAAGAACATCAATAAGTCTTGAATCATACTCATCTGGAACAAGATAACCACCATCTGCATCCACACCTTCCTGTAACACATTGGCTACCTGTCTAAAGTTTGAACGAAGGGCATTAAGCATTGCCTTCTTGTACTCATCAGATGCGCGACCTGTCTTAACCTCTGCCTGTGCCTCATCCTTATAAGGCTTGCCTGTAATTGGAGAATTTACAGGCTTTGAAAGTTCCTGCTCTCTTCTCTCGGCTCTCTGCTGTCTGTCGATGGAATTTGTGAGTTCCTCGATTTCAGCCTCCATTCTGCTATATGTAGCAGCATCCTCGGCAGATAAATTGCCGTTCTTATCTTCATGGGAATTTACAAACTCTTTAGCCATCTCCCATGCCTTGGCTCTCTTCTCAATAAGTTCCTGTACTGTCATTTTCAATTCCTCCTAAATAAACTTTTTAATGACATCTAAACGGTCTCTGATTTCCTTTGCAGATACACCGTCTGATTTGGTTTCTGCAGGTATTTCTGCCTGCTTGATTACATCTACGCTTGGCTTTTTATAATGCTTTTCCAATTTGTTAATCAGAGCATTGTTTACAGTTTTGCGTGAAAAAAGCACCGAATTGGATGTTTTCTTCTCATCCTCTTCCGTGCTTTCATCTTCCTCGGACTCTTCGTCCTCATCTGGCTTTTCCTTTTCAGGAAATGCATTTTTAGTAATAATGTCATCTGCAAATCCAAGCTCTACGGCCTTTGTTGCATCCATCCATGTTTCTGCATCCATAAGCCTTGATAACTTGGCTCTCGACATTCCTGTCTTGAGTGCATATGCATTTATGATTGAATCCTTAACCCCCTCAAGCATCTCGATAGCTTTTTCCATTTCGGTATGGTCACCGAATGCTACTGTTGCAGGATTATGAATCATCATCATTGAAACCGGGGACATCAAAACTGTCGTACCAGCCATTGCAATAACGGATGCAGCACTAGCTGCGATACCATCAATCTTGACTGTTACATTCCCCTTGTAATTTGCGAGCATATTGTAAATCTGTGCTGCCGCTACACAGTCACCTCCCGGACTGTTAATCCATACTGTGATATCACCACTTCCGGCATTAAGTTCGTCCTTGAACATCTGAGGTGTGAAGTCATCGTCAAACCAAGATTCCTCGGCAATGGTGCCGTGTAACTCAAGTATTCGTTCTGTGACTTCTTCGTTTGTTTCCTGGTTGAGAATCTTCTTGCTCTTCCAGTTCCAGAACTTCTTGTTCTTCATCGGAATCCTCCTCTCCATTTGTTGAACCATCCGATGCAAAAATACCTGCATCCTCAAGCTTTGTCATATTTCCATTGATAAGATATAAGTCACCACCAAGTTCAGCAGGAATCCTATCAAGGTTTTCTAATTCACGGATATCATTAGCAGACATCCAACCATTCTGTCTTGCCGTAGCATAACCGTTCATACGGCTCTGATAATCTCCACGGAGAAGTCCATCAACATTAAATTTGATGAAGTAATCTTTCTTCTCGCTTTCAGATAAAAGCCTACGAACCATAGCCTGTTCCAATCGGCAAATCCAAGGTCTCAAAGTATAGGTCACATATTCCAACGACTGCTGTTCTATATTTGAGAATGTAGCCTTTTCAAGCTGACCAATAAGGTGTGGTGGAACACGAAAGATTCTTGCAATTTCAGTAATCTGAAAATTCCTTGTTTCAAGGAACTGTGCCTCGCTTGGATTTATAGAAATCGGTGTATACTTCATTCCCTCTTCCAAAACAGCAACCTTATTTGAATTTGCAGAACCACCAAAAGTCTGTGTCCATGATTCCCTTACCTTACTTGGGTCTTTAAGTGTTCCGGGATGTTCCAAAACACCACTTGGTGCAGCCCCATTTGCATAGAATTTACTTCCATACTCCTCGGCTGCCATTCCAAGACCGATTGCATTCTTGGCCATTGCGATAGGACTATATCCTACTAATCCGTCAAAGGATAACCCCGGAACATGAAGAACATCTTCTGGTTTTAACCTAACTGTTGCACCTTTATTTGTAGGAGCATCATCGGTAGATACCATATACTCATAATAGAGATGTCCTTTCTCATCTCTGTCTACCTGCATTCGATCAGGCATGAGCGGATATAAGCCGACTACTTCTCCTTTGCCATTTCTTATGATTTGGCTATAAGAATTGCCCCATAAAAGTAAGTGCGTAAGTGCTACCTCAAAAAAGGAATATGCCGTCATTTCAGGATTCGGTTCATCATGTAACAGATGATATAAAGGGTGGTTGATGGCTTTTTCTTTGCCACCATTCTCGTTATATCTGTACAGATGCAATGGCAAACTTGCCACCGATTCTGAAATAACTCTGACACAGGCATACACGGCCGATGTCTGCATTGCACTTCTTTCATTTACCCTTTTCCCGGCTGTACTCTGACCAAGAAAAAAACTGTAGGCACTTCCTGCAGTTCTGTTTGTGGGTGCATCTCTTGATTTAAAAATTCCACTAAATATTCCCATAGGCTATATACCTCCAATCCCTTGATTGATGCCTTCTTTCAAGACATACAAACCTATAATTATTATCGCTACCATCGTTTTCTCCAACTAAAAAACGAGAAGTCCACGGCTATCGTAAACGCTCTCGCTTGTATCATTGCCACAGCGGATTGCTCTGTCGAGTGCCATAATACAGGCAATCGCACCATCAATCTTTTCTGTGGATTTACTTTTATCTGCTTTTATATTTCCAGCCGGGTCAGTACGAATAAATATGTTATCCATATTCCAACGAAGAACTGGATGACCACCGTGTGCAATTTTCTGCTCAAGGGTCAGTTTCATGAGTTCCTTTGTAGGTGGAGACATGGATGCAAATCCCTGTCCCATAGCCACCACATTAAATCCCATACCTTCAAGATTCTGAACCATCTGAACTGCTCCCCATCTATCGAATGCAATCTCTCGGATGTTGAACTTCTCGCCCAGGTGTTCTATGAATTTTTCAATAAATCCATAATGAACCACATTTCCTTCTGTGGTCTGAATGTAGCCTTGTCTCTCCCAAACATCATAATTTACATGGTCCCTTCGGACTCGCAAATCAAGTGTCTCTTCCGGCAACCAAAAGTATGGGAGAACAATGTACCTATCATTCTCATCTTCTGGTGGGAATACCAAGCAGAAGGATGTAAGGTCGGTTGTACTTGAAAGGTCAAGTCCACCGTAGCATACCCTTCCTTCAAGTTCGTCCTCATCCACAGGAAATGCACAGGCATCCCACTTTTCCATTGGCATCCACCGGATGCTCTGTTTTACCCATTGATTAAGTCTTAGCTGTCTGAATGCGTTCTCTTCGCCGGGATTCTGTCTTGCAGACTCACAGGCTGCCTCAACCTTATCAATACCTATGGTTTCCCCAAGAGATGGATTTGCTTTCTTCCACACCTTTGGGTCTGTCCAATCTTCCTCAACTCCTGCACCAAAGATTACAGGATAAAAAGTACTGTCATGCTTTCGCCCTTCCATGATATCCAAAGCCTTCTGATGAACCTCATAGCAGATACTCTCGGTATTATTCCCGGCTGTGGTTATCAAAAAGTAAAGGGGCTGCATTCTGGCATCTCCCGAACCTTGAACCATAACATCATATAATTTACGGTTCGGCTGGGTATGTAACTCATCAAAAATTACTCCGTGAGTATTAAATCCATGCTTGTTAGAAACATCTGCACTTAATACCTGGTAGGTACTTTTCGTTGGTATATATTCCAACTTTTTCTGTGATTCATATATTTTGATTCGCTTACTTAAGGCTTTTGAAAATCTCACCATATCAGCAGCTACATCAAATACGATTTTCGCTTGGTTCTTATCTGCAGCACACGAATATATCTCACCACGCTGTTCCCCTTCACATAGCAGCAATAATGCAACGGCGGCTGCTAATTCTGATTTGCCGTTCTTCTTGGGTATCTCTACATAAGCCATATTGAACTGACGATACCCATTTGGCTTTATGGTTCCAAATACATCCCTTATGATTTGCTCCTGCCAATCCATAAGTTCAAATTTCTTTCTTGCCCATGTTCCTTTTGTATGACAGAGGTTTTCAATAAAACTAACAGCAAAATCTGCCTTGGCTTTATCGTAGTGAGAATCCTCTGCCATAAATTCGGTAGGCTTGTATTTCTTTAGTTTTCTCACTCTGTCACCTCCACGAAAAAAGAGACCCTTTCGGATCCCTTGGAATGCTATTTATTATTTTTCTTTAATTGCCACAAATCCGAACTGGTCGAATAATGCGTGTGGGTCAATCTGGTAGATTTCCCAACCATCCATCTTTCCGATGAACTTCTCGCCACCCAGAAGGCTTTCGACCTTCAAGGCGTGGCATCTTGTATTGTTGTAGGAAAAAATAATCTCGTTCATGGCAACCTCCTAGCACATTCCGTCAAGTGCGTTGTACTCTTCAAGCTTTCTGCTGTACTCCTGTGCAATGCACTGTCTTCTGAATGCGTTCTTCTCGCATCTGCCTTTTTTATAAAGGTCTTCAAGCTCTGCCTTTCTTCTCTTAAGAACCTCGATTTCGTTTCCCTCTTCAATTTCAATAATGTCCTTTTCAAATCTTGTCATGGCTGTTGCCCTCCTTTGTTTTCGTTGTACTATATATCACTCTAAAAGCACATAATAGCAACGAATACCTGGGGCATATATTACACAAATATGTGTAAGTAAAAGCCGGGAACAATTGTGTATATTACAACGACCAAAAGACCCTTTATGGGGTCTCCCGGCAGAGCCAGTTAATGGCTTACTTTACTTCGCCTGTAAGAATGAAATGAGCATAAGTACCAGCGTCCTGGTCTATGAAATCTGCTAGTTCCGGGCAATCAAGTTCTCTTGCAATTGCCTGTACCATTCCAAGGTCGAACATATTACAAAGTGCCGTATCACGGACTTTCAAAATCTGCTCTTTTATCTGCTCTGTCATCCTAATCCTCCTTTATCTTACGGCAAGAATCCTCGCCATAAACAATACCAAGGTGGCTGCCGTTATCCCAATCGACATGAATCGTACCTGTATCGTCAACACATGATACTGTTCCCTTAAGGCCTGCATCAAAATGTCTGTATGGGTCATTCATGGATACGAGTTCCACCCTTGTGCCGGATGGATACTCTTTCTTGATTCTGTCTACGATTTCTCTAGGTGGGAAAAACATTACTGCTCGCCCCCTTTCTGAACACACTTGAATGCTGATGAACCTTCCAGCTTTGAAAGTAAAATCTTTCTGTCTGCCTTGTACTCGTCACCAATAAATCCAAGTCTCAAAAGGAAACACCTGAATGCGTATTTTTCATTCTCGTTTTCCTTTGGCTTTGCCGTGATTCTCTTCTGATTCACACTCATCTCACAAAGGGCTGCAATGAACTTGGTGTAAGCAAGTGCCTCGTCCGGCTCTACCTCTTCAAACCAAGGAAATGAAACCTTGTCTTCTTCGACTTCAATTCTTAAGTCTGTTATTCCAAGTGCCTTTCTAATTAAGTTTCCCTTTGCATCCAGAAGGCTTGTAAGGTTTCCAACGGCTACCTTATTAAGTGGTATCGAAACCGTAAGACCGATGTCTTCGCTTTCTGCCCCCTTATTTGGCTCACAGTCGGCTTCTTTTGCCCCCTTTTCGTTGTTATCCCATTCTGCCGGGCTAACCCCTGTTGCCTCAACGCAGGCATCAATGATTGGTGCAACTTCGTCAATGTCATCGAAGTCCCCAAATTCTAACTCGCCATTCTTTCCCACTGTAAAGTTCCCAATTTCGTAGGCACAGGAAGGAACTCCGAGGTATTTTGCCTTGCCCCCGATTTCCTTCTCGATTGCCTGAACCATAGCTTTTCGTTTGTCCTTTGTTACATTGAAATGTAGTACCATGTTTTGTACCTCCTTATGATTTTTTGGTATGTACATATATCACTCTGAAGGCACATAATAGCAAGCTATTTCTGTGATAAATCTGAATAATATTTGATACCCGCAAGCACGAAGAAAACATTCGGAAGAGCCACTCCGTTTCCCCACATTTTATATTCTGCCGAATCACTCTGTGGGTTCTGCAGCCATTTCCTTATCTGTGCATCAGACTTTGGTTTTGTAGTCTTTCCGATTGCTTTCGCATGAGTTTCAAAGACCTCTCTCCATTTGGCAATATCCTCATCCGTTGGATCAGGAATGCCAAGGTCATCACACCACCAATCTGGGAATCCCTGCAATCTTGCACATTCCGTTGGAGTAAGCCTGCGGACAATATAATCAATCTCGTCCCCGTCATTTACTATAGGTGGGTCTTTATAATCCGTAGCAACAAGTGTATTTGCACACTCCTCATTTGCCTCGGTAAAGAATGATGCCTTCGATGAAGAAAATCTCGGATGGGCAACCCCGGATGCTCCAGATGCCACAAGGGTCGGTTCGACTTCCTCTTCAATCTGAAAGCTGAACTTGGCATTGTAACCTTGGTTCATTGCAGGTCTTCCTATACCATAGGAAACCTCACCCACGAAATTCTCTTCCGGGTTCTTCATCATCTGGCTGGATGGACCCTTGGGACCATCGTTTGCTGATAGTGTTGCATGAACTTCTGCAAAAGCAACTGCGTGTTGCTCTGTGGCGTTTAAGGTATACATCACATCGGATTCCTTATAGCCATCTCCCCTGTGGGAAGGACGGCTGCCGTTGCCTTCAATAACAGCAATGCCACCCTGATTACAGGTAGGATTCCCACCATTGGCATCAAGGCATCTCGAAGTATCTGCCTCATAAAATCCGCTGTTCGGATTATCTGATTTCATGGAATTACTGTTCTTCGCACACACACCATAGGCTCTCGGTTGGAATAATGTCTGGTCATTATTGGTGCTTAAGGTAGCTGACAGATTATCCTGTACCAATGCTCCCTTGCCACCACCCTCACAGCCACATCTGACTTTCAAAGTCTTTGGTGTCTGAACTACGAATGGCTGATTGTTTCCACCTGTTCCATAAGTAGAAGAAACAGTCTGTGCAACAGCAAGGGGACCACGATACCTTGTATCCTGTGAGTGGTTTTCAAACATCAAGCTGTCTTGGCCGCCTGTTTCTCCAACGCCTTCTGTAATACCGTTGGCAGCGTTTTGCCACGACTTGAAGCCCTGCGCAGAATACCCTGACAAGCCTTCGGACTCAAATAATATTTTTCCGGCACTCCCTCCATCAAAATCTGCGACAAGGTAGATTCGTTGTCTTCTTTGGGGAACGCCCCAATACTGAGCATCGAGGAGTCTCCATGCGATACTGAAACTGTCTCCCATGATGCGTCCTGCATTTTCCCATTTTGAAGGTTTAGATATTGACACCTGTTCGTCTTTGACTTTGCAGATTTCTTCAAGGACTGCCTTGAAGTCTTCTCCTTTGTTTGAGGAGAATGCTCCTGGGACATTTTCCCAAACGATGTATCTTGGATATTTTCCATTGGTAGCCTCCCTCATTTCTTTAACAATTCTAATTGCCTCATAAAAAAGACTTGAACGGTCACCATCCAAGCCTTCTCTCTTGCCAGCCACCGACAGATTTTGACAGGGGCTGCCAAACGAGATGATATCTACAGGCTCAAGTTCTGAACCATCGATTGTAGATATATCTCCGTAATGTTTCATATTAGGAAATCGAGCCGTTGTAACTCTGATAGGAAATGGCTCAATCTCCGATGCCCATATAGGTGTAATACCTGCAAGCACTCCACCCAATGGAAAACCCCCGGAGCCATCAAAAAGACTACCGAGGGTCATTGATTTTTTATTCTGTTGTTCCATCTCCAAAATCAACCTCCTTCACAAGGTCGGAGTACATAAGCTTTTCTCCGTTACGGATTACATATACATTGTCTGCGTCATCCGTATCCTCTACATATCTGCGTAAAATTACAGATGCATATTTCTCATCAAGTTCCATCGTGTGGCAGATGCGATTTGTCTGCTCACAAGTCATAAGAGTCGAACCAGATCCACCGAAGGTATCAATTACAATTGCATTCTCTTGGCTTGAATTTCCAATAGGATATGCAAGTAAATCGAGAGGCTTTGATGTAGGATGGTTCTTATTCTTCTTTGGCTTATCGAAATTCCAAATGGTGGTCTGGGAACGACCTGCGTTCTTGCTCCAGTAATGCTTACCATTCTGTAAAAATCCATAAAGCACAGGTTCGTGCTGCCATTGATAATCTGACCTACCAAGCACGAGGGAGTTCTTAACCCAAATGCAACAGCCGGATAAATGGAAACCTGCATCAATAAATGCTTTTCTGAAATTCAAGCCTTCTGTATCTGCATGAAATACATAAGCCGAGCCACCCTTTTCAAGATGCTCGGCCATGTTCTTAAATGCTGCGAGTAAGAATTCGTAGAACTTATCGTTCTCCATCTTATCATTTTTAATTGAAAGTCCGTCAGAGGACTCAAATGCCACATTGTAGGGCGGGTCCGTGATGATGAGGTTTGCCTTCTTACCATCCATAAGAATAGCAACATCTTCTGGCGAAGTGGCATCTCCGCACATAAGTCTGTGTCTGCCTACCACCCACACATCTCCTCTTTCAACAAAGGATGCCTTTTCAAGTGCATCCGACAAATCAAAATCATCATCTTCTGCTCCTGCGCTTTCACTATCTGCAAAGAGGTCTGCAATCTCATCTTCATTGAAGCCTGTGAGAGAAACATCAAAGTCCATTCCCTCCAAAGACTCAATCTCAAGTCTTAAAAGTTCCTCATCCCAACCTGCGTCCTGTGCATATCTGTTATCTGCAAGAATGTAAGCTTTCTTCTGTGCCTCAGTAAGGTAATCTACCAATACACATGGTACTTCCTCAATGCCCTCTTCCTTTGCAGCCATCAGTCTGCCGTGTCCGGCTATCACATTAAAATCAGAATCGATGATAACAGGATTAATGAAACCAAACTCACGCAAAGACCCCCGGAGTTTATTGACCTGCTCCTGCGAGTGGGTTCTCGCATTATTCACATATGGTATCAGCTTGGAAGTAGATACCATCTTCATTTCGGTTGTATGTTTTCCCATCAGAATAACCCCCATTCCGCAAATGCCTCAAAACCACCAAGGTTCGCAATGAAGTCTCTTGCAATCTGTACGATTTCTCCATACGGCTTTCCATCGATTGTTTCATCTCCGATGGCACAACATAGACTGACTGGCTCTCCTGTTTCCTGTGCTTTCAGGAATGCATAAATGTTTACAGATACATCCGCTTTGGATAAATCCTTACCATGAAGACCACCACCTGTTACGGAGTCAGCCATATCAGAACCAAGCTTACGATTGGTAGCACCTGTATCTACATTTGTGCCTCCCACCCAGGCACCTATCGGATTTACCTCTGCCTCTGGGTATCGTGATTTCAGTTCTTCTGTATCCGCATTGCTCTGACAGATGATAAGTCTGTCCCCATCAAGAATGTACTTTCCGTCTGTTGGGTAGTCAGCATAAATTCTGCCTGCGAGTTTTGATAACTTTTTCTGTTCCTCGGTCAGTGGCATTCCCTTAAAGATACCATTATCTCCACAACGGATAGCACCCTTCTGGTTATCCGACAGATGCTCATCCTGTGGAACTACCACGATATCTGTCTGCACATCCCCGGCAATTCTAAAAATCGCATCTGCGATATCTCTCTCATCAAGGGTAGCCGAAGTTTCAATAATCGCATGGCACACACCATGTCCAATCAGTACTTCCACGGCAATCCTTGGATTGTCTTCCGCAGCATATGCCAAATCAACTATGGCACCTGCAATTCTGTCTGCCACCTTATCCGGGTGGCATGGATTTACTTTTTCTATCATTATGAAATTCTCCTTATCCTCTACTTCGTAACAGAATCTCCATTGGGTCTGCATCATCGGGATTGAAATCTGTCGAGCAGTTTTCCCTTACCACTTGAAAGATCTGGTACCATATTGTGTTTACCTGTTTCTGATAGTTTTGAGCCATTGCTACGAAAGGGGATGCACAAGCCTGCCCCGTTGTCGGATGCTTGGAAAGAAAACCATATTCTGAAATAGCCTCTTCACATTGCATCAAACGAGAAACGCTCATTGCATACTGTTCCACCATATGCTTGCTTACAAGTTTGTCGCAGCCTTTTTCTTTCAAATACAAATAAATGTATTTGTAGATTGCCTCCGCCTCAAACTCGCCCACAGCTTTCTGCTTGGCTTTAATATAAGAACTTGGTTCTGGAATATCTGCTCCGTCAAGTTCTGCTCCTTCCGGCAAGTCAATGACCTTTAGCTTTCTTCCACCAGGATTACCCGTTGCTAACTTTTCAGATAATGCCTTGGATTTTCTCCCGGCATTAACCTTGATGTTCGAGCCACGAGCAGTTCCATCTTTTGCCATATCATCAACTCCTTATAATGTTTTAACGATTAGGGTTTAATACCCCGTTCAAATTCGCAAAAAGTACACACGAAGGGGCGGCACCGTTGCCCTGTGACTTTGCCAACAGA
>CAYTWF010000080.1:0-11440 GCA_964441705.1 uncultured Butyrivibrio sp. | reverse complement strand
AAAATTTTCAATGTTCTTTCAATTTAGCCTTGACTTTTTATTTGCAGGCTTTTTTTGTAATAAATTTATTATAAAAGAAAAGATTTTCTGCACAATAGCTATCGCACGAAAATCAATTTTTCCGCACGAAAATCAAGTAACATCTACAGCAGTATTTATTAAAGGTTCAATTGCAGTCCGAGATTCTCGTTTTGTAATTCACTTTCACATTTTGAAATCAACCTTCAAATTTTGTAACTGAAATTCCACATTTGTTATGACTTTCACGTTTTTCGGTTGCTTCCTGTGGTATAATTCATAGTATTAGGATGATTTTGACGCATAAAAACCAGACGTCACTTTTGGCTTACAAATTTTGTACTCCAAGAATCACGTCGTTTGATTATTATTTTTTACTCTAGTCGGTGGTCTTTTGGTCAGATTATCTTGCTACTTTTTTAATAGACCTGGTGTTAAATTGATGCTGTTGGCGGCAACCTCGTGGCATCCTAATTTTTCAGCCAGGTCTTTTCCATAATAAAAGCAGAATGCTTCATATGGACTTTTCCCGTTCAGTTTTTTCCTTCTGTATGAATTGATGTGATTCATCATCAGGTTGATATCATCCTGTGTCAGTTCATCAAAGCTTTTTCCTTTTGGCAGTACCCTTCTTATAAATTCATGTCCTACCTCTATTTCAGCTTTTTGATATGGTGCACTTGGATTACAATAATAAATTCGGGTTCGTTGGAACCCCTTTCCATCTGGTCCATTTTCAATACTCTTTGGATTGGAAAATTCGCTTCCATTGTCTGTCAGTATAATTGGAAACAGCTTTCGAAAATCCTGTCCTCCAAGTCGATGATATAGTTCATCATAAATATCTATGACTGACTTGGATGTGTTTGCATCTCTTAAAAATGCAAGCATTACGGATGCCTCAACAAAGAAAACTCTCACACTGTTTGCATACCGTCACCATTGGATGCTTGCAGTTATTGGTTCCGCAAATCTTTCTTTTCTTGCATCCTTTCCGATACTTGCATATATTATGTGGATAGACAGAATACCCTGTACATTGTTCTATTGCATAGTTTCGAATCTCCTTCGTTATAGTTGTTCTATCCCTTCCCAGCTTCTTTCCTATCTCCGTAAAGGTCAGATCATCCTTAAGGCCACTTTCAATCTCCAAGCGATCCTCATACGACAAAAACTTAGCCATAGTGCCTCCATTCTCCACCGACTAAGTTCAATATATCATAAAAGGCAGGTTTTTTACCCTACCTTTTGTATTGCGACTATCACGACATTTGATTATAATAATTGTAATCGGGTTTCCCCCTCAAGTGGGAATCTCATTTTTCAATTGAGGAGTATTTATTAAAATCCCCCTACAAGTGAACTGACCCCCAATCGTTAGATTTTTGGTCTACCTTTTGGGGGTCGGTTCACTGTAAGGAGATTTTGTCATTTAATTTTGAGATTCTATTTCTTTAATTAGTTCTGATATATATTCTTGAGTCTCCTCAAGAGCATCTGCTATTTGTTCAACAGACTGACCTTTTTCTAATTTCTTTTTTACCAGTTGCATTAATTTTATTTTTTCTCCACGTATAATTCCGCATTCGATTCCACGCTTTTCTGCCTTATCTAAAACTTCACACATTGTCTTTACCTCACCTTTCTGGTTCAATATTTCCTCGAATCTGTTATCCGCTGTCAGTACGGACATTAGTTTTAGAACTGCATCTACATGTTCTATGATGTCTGTACTAGGTGTATAATCTTTATTCTTTCTAAGTTGGACAAAATAATCTGCAACAATTCGAAAATCACTGGTAAACATTGCAACCTGTTCATCCGTTAGAAATGCAATATCAAAAACCTGTATATTATAATCATTGATATATGGCTCCAGTTTTGGTTCTATCGCCAGACACTTCTTCAGTGACTTTGTTCCATTCCACCTGCGTTCTGTTCCAAAATACAGCACAAGTGAAATTACAGGGTATTTCTTACCTTTGTTATTAAGTTGTGCTCTATAGGATGCTCCATCATAACCAATCACTCTAATTGGCATATTCTTTTCAATCTTTGTCTGATTCTCAAATCCCAATAGTGAAAATGTTGTCTTTCCACGAGTCCAATATTTTGATACATCTCGTTCCTGCTCATGCATCTTACCATCCGATTTGTAAATTGTCCTCGTTACATCTGTTGCCAATTCTTCTGGTTTAACCTCTTTTTCTCCATTGAAGAGTAGCACGTTCACAATATCTGCGAACACATCATTATAGCTTTCAAGGTAGTATTCCGTCATGTCTTTTGTTCCCATATAGGTCCCCTTTCATAGTATTTATGAATAAGCAGAGACCCTATGTTATCCACATGAATCCTGCCTATTATTCTGTATTAAGCATGGATTACATTGTGGAGATTTCCACGTGGCAGGAATTCGAAAAGGTATTCCTGATAGTAAATAATTCAATTGATATTGAATCGATGCTTTTATGAACCATAGTATATCATGGTTGACATAAAGAGGCAACCAATAAATAAAAATAAGGCGGCTCCCATAATACATCGCTGTATTACAGAAGCCGTCTGAGTAAAACCATATCTATATCTTAATTTTCTACACCCGTTTTATTTAGTTATTAGCTTTTCTGTCCTTTTTGGAGAAATTAACTACAAGGATATATGAAGCTGCTGCAAGCATTAACATATATAACCATGTGAAGTTAGCATCTCCTGTAGGAGCATTTCCCATATTATTATTTCCAGTGCCTGTTCCTGTACCCGTTCCAGCTCCAGAGCCAGAACCAGTGCCACCTTCTCCTTGGCCGCCTTCGCCTTCACCGTCTCCGTCTCCATCAACATAATCAGAAAGTCTTAAATCTACGTCCTTAAATGAGAATGCTGCATTGCCTGCAGCTTCGCTGCCGCCAAGTCCGAATACCATATGTACATTAGGAAGTGTCTTATCGGCTGTAAAGGTTACTTCATAGGTACAGAAGCCATCTGCATCTGCCTTGGCTGCGTCATATGTAACCTTAGTTGGTCCATTGTTATATACGCCCCAGCTTCCGCCGTTCTCTTGAAGAATGTACTGGAATGTATTATTGGACTCTCCACTCAGCTTATACTTAAATGTAAGCTTATACTCCTTCGCTGTTGTTAATGCAAAATCGTTACTTACTATCTGTGGAGAATACCATGTAGTGCCGCTTGTAACGTTGTTAAGTGTGTATACACCATTATTTTTAACAACATCAAGTGCTGTTCCACCACCATTATCGCCTGTCCATGTTGTTTCAGAATTAACCGGATTAGGTTCAACCTTCTCAGCCAGTGAATCGCCAACAAGTGATACATTATCAATCTGTACTGTTCTGCCATCTGCAAAGGTTAATACCAGTGCGGCCTCATCAACAGCTGTATCAAGCTTGAACTGCCATTCAAGACCTTTAACACCCTGAGCTGCATCATAGCTTAAATCCTTGGAAAGAATCAGTTTGTCAAGAGCAACTGTCTCTCCAGTAGTCTTAGTTGAGTATATTGCAGCCTTAACAGTTGTTGAAGCTGATGAATACATATCCAGCTTAAGCTTATAGCTGTCTGCAGGCATCTTAAGCCCAGCCTGATAAATTCCTGTAGTACCATTTGCTCTTGTTACAGGGCTTATCATCGCTCTTCTCTCATAGTATTTAACACCATCAGAGATATTCTCGTAATTGGTCTTAGAAGCAACATCAATTACTGATACATCCTCAGCTGTAAGCTTTTCTGTTGTATAACGTGGAATAGACACATTAGTGTTATCCATTGCTGTCCAATATCCAAAGTGCTTGCTTCCCTGGTCAAAGGTTCCGTTGTAGATAACATCTCCATTGGCAAGAGGCTTTCTTACTGCTTCCTCCTGTGCAATTGATTCAGGGTCTACAATCTCTACCTTAACGTTACCAAAGTATACTGTACCTGAATCCTGGGCACCTACATTAAATTCAATTCTACAGTTATCAAAATCCTCTGTCTGTTCAAATAAAAATGAAGTACTGGTTGGTTCTGCTGTTAATGCAAAGGACTGAATTCCATAGGTACTCCATCCGCTCCATTCCTTAGAATCGCAGTTAACTGTCTTACCAATCATGTTGCCCTCTGCATAGGAATCAAAGGATACCTTATATACATAACCTGCCTTGGCATTGTAATGTCCAATAAGCTGTACTGAATAATTCTGAGCGCCCTTAGTGGTTATTCCTACCTTTGCCCAGTCCTTACTGTTGGCATCAGTATAAGGTGCTATTGTTGCATCTGTTGCATCGCTCTGGTATGAAAGATACCACTTAGATGCCTCTGATGTTGCATCAGCCATTGTACCACCTGTCATTGCCTGTGTTACTGACGCTGCTGTAAGGTCTGCTATCTGATTCTCTCCGGCATAATCAGCCCAGTCATCCTGAATTCCATCTGATGCTGTTCTTTCAACGCTGTCTGCATATCCGGCTGTTTTCTGATATACACGTACGTAATCAACATACATATTGGTCTCGCCCTGGAAGGTTGCCTTATTAGCTGCACCGCCAAAATTGCCACTATCTACTGCAAGATTTAATAAAACATAGAAAGGCTGGTCAAATGGTGCATCGAATGTAAGACTGTCTGATGCTCCTGAAAATGCGCTTTCCCAGTTAGTGGATGTATAAATTGGCTCTCCATCATAAATCCATGTTATTTTGCCTGGTTCCCAGTCAATAGCATATGTATGGAAATTACTTATTGCTGAACCAAGTTCAACATATCCGCTTCCCTTATATACATGCTCTGGAGCACCCCAGTGAAGAGTACCACAGGCTTTATCGGTATTAATACCAACTGTTTCAAGAATATCTATCTCACCTGATACAGGCCATCCGCCATATATATCTGTAGACTGTGGAAGCATCCAGAATGCTGGCCAGGTTCCCTTAGTCTCTGGAAGTGAGATACGTGATTCAATATGACCATAGGTTGTATTGAAAAGTGCCTTATCAAGTGTTGTTGAAGCAAGACGTGCAGAGGTGTAATATTTCTTAGATTCATCTGCATATGTATAGCCGTCCTCTTCATACTTGGCTGTAATACGAAGTAAGCCATTGTCATGCTCGTTAACGCCTACGTTCTCTGGTCTGTCTGTGTAGCACTGAAGCTCCTGATTGCCCCAGCCCGGATTACTGAATACAGAGCCATCACCTGGCTGACAGAACCAGTTATCAAGATTAAGTCCTGTGTCAGGGTCTATATTAGCTCCTGCTCCATAATTACCATCGAACTCATCATTCCAGATTAATTCATAATCAGCCTTGGTCTTGCCAGGGTCTGCAACGTCTCCGGTATGGTCAGCTCCAGGTGTATAATAATCTGTACCTACGGAGGTGTCAGATGCTCCCTCAGCTACCACCTTTTTAACATAAAGGTCACTTATTATGATTTCTGTTGCATCGGTAACATTACCAGCTGCAAACAGAACCATAAGCTTTTCAATTGTAACTACAGCATTAGTTGTAAATGTATAATCCTGTGGAGTATCTGCTGCAGCAATAACTACGCTATCAAGAGCATATGTAGTATCATTATTTGCTTTATCTCCAAGCTTAATTGTAAAGGAGCAAGCTGCATCAGCCTGTGCTGTAAATCCAACAGTATATGTTTCTCCTGTAGTAACCGGAACAAGGGTAATCTGCTGTGTTCCATAAGGATTACCTGCTCCCCAGTCATTACCCCAGTCAGTTGCTGTCATTGTAACTGATGAATTGGTATATTGAATCTGGGTATTAGCTCCGCCGTCCACATAATCAGGATGTTCTATTGATAATGGATCCAGATCTATATACTCTCTTACATCAATGTATTTATTGGACTCATTCTTAAGTGAAAGGTTGCTTACTGTAATCTTTGTTGCACCGGTAACTCCACCGAGTGCAAACAATACCATAAGCTTTTCAATGTCTACTGCTGAAGATGTAGTAAATGAGAACTGCTGAGGAGTATTTGCTGCTGTAATTGCTATGTCCTCCAAAACGTAGGTAGTACTGTCATTTGCTTTATCTCCTACCTTCAGCTTAAAGGTACATGCTGCATCTGCTTGTGCAGTAAATGAAACCGTGTATTTTTCTCCTGTTGTAACTGGTATGAGACTTATCTGCTGTACTTCCCACAAGCTCTCTCCTCCCCAGTCATTGCCCCAGTCCGACGCTGTTGCGGTAAATTTAGTATCGTTGTAATTAATTTCACAATCAGTATTACCGCCATCAGTAACAAAAAAGTCCTGATTTTCCACTTCTGCTGAATCGAAATCAATATATTTAACTATACTTTTCAATTCCGAAGCTTTTACATGTGCCACCGGCAACAACATTGCCCCCACTGAGGTTGCAATCATGGACAGAGCAAGAATAATTGACGCCGTCCGCTTTTCCAAGTGTTTTAATACTTTTTTCTGCATAAAATCCTCCTTAAATAAAATAAAGTTAGTATGACCCCAACGCAACTACACCCAATCACGTTCATCACACTAACTTAATCTTATTTGGTGGACCAAAATATTAAAAGTTCACTTTTTTTCTTTTGGTGGCTTTTTTTCATTTATTTAACAATTGCCTTGTTACACCATTTACGGCTCCGCCAGCGAAACATTACAATTATACCTCGAATACATTCATCAACTGCGGTTCCAATGAAGACTCCAGCCACTCCAAGACCTGCAGCTATACCCATTCCGTAGCCAAAGGTTACGCCCAGTCCCCACATTGTTAAAATTCCTACAAATAGTGGAAACAGATAATCCCCTGACGCTTTGAGGCTGCATATGAAGGTCATGTTCAGGCAGCGTCCTATCTCAATAAATATATCAACAAACATAATCATAAATGCCAGCTTGATTATATGCTCATTGGAGGTAAACAGCCGCAGCGTATATCGGCTCAGCAGCCAGTTAACCGCAGCCAGTCCAATGGTCAGCGGCATGGATATCTTAAGAGTTGAAAATACTCGTTTATATGCGGCTTCTATTTTCTTGGCGCCAACCAGATGTCCCGTAATAATCTGAGTCGCCTGCGCCGCCGAGTTGGAAAATACCATGGCAAAGGATATCAGCGTATTGCAGTATACTCTGGCGTTAACAGCGTCATTACCAAGACTGTTAATAAATGACAGCAGCACCATCTGGTAAAGATTGTAGGATATGCTTTCTCCCGCAGACGGAAGTCCTATCTGTATCATTTGAATAAGCAGTCTGCCCGGGAACGGCACAATTGCCTTAATGGACAGGCGGCCTATTTTGAGCCTGTAAAAAATCACAATTGCAGCTATAAGCGCAATTACTCTTGCCGTTACTGTTGATATGGCAACACCTGCAACTCCAAGATTAAGATGCTTAAGTGGTCCGTACAGGAAAAGGAAATTGCCTACAATATTCAATGCATTAACCACAAGTGATATGTACATTCCTACCTTGGTATAGCCGTTGCACCGCAGAATCTGTGCCATAACGTTGTAGCAGGCCTGCAGAAAAAGTGCTCCGCCTACAATATTAATATATACAAGAGCATCCTTAGTCATCTCCGGTGATACATTAAGCAGTGACAAAAATGTGCCCTTAAGCAGCACAAGTCCAAGACTTAATACTGCACCAAATACCAGATTCACAATAAATGCAAGTGTGTATATCTGGTTCATTCTCTCATATTTTTTTGCGCCCAGATACTGAGCTACAACTACGGAGGTTGCCGTTGCGATAATTCCAAACATAAGAATCATCAGGTTCATTATCTGGTTGGAGTTACCTACCGCTCCAACTGCATTCTCGGAATAGTGGCTGAGCATCAACACGTCCACGTTATTCAGCAGAATTGCCAGCAGCGATTCAAAAAACATTGGTCCTGCCAGCTTTAAAAGTGGGGTTTTTTCATCTATCTGTGTCATAATTACGCCTTTCTCTCAATTTATACTCTACCACTATGTCCAATCGGGAAAAAGTATCTTTTTGTTATGATGGTGTTCTATTTTAATATTTTTTTAAGTTTTTTCTCCTCCGCTGATGGGAACATTTTCCTAAGGTGTGCCACCAGTCTTTCCCCTGATGCTGCAGGCTCTTCCTTATATTGGGAGGTAACATAATCGTAGCCCCACAGGTGCTCCGGCGTTGAATATATTGCCACATCCCAGCCGTATTCCTGATTCTTTTTGTTCCGTCTTTTTCTAAAATCGCAGTTGCACAGATACAGCTGCATCATCAGACCTGTTATGGCGCCATCATAGCCTTTTTCCATATTCTTGCCAAAACCTGCCTTTTTCTTAAGCTCATTGGAATATATTTCAGCCTCGGCATTATCATCCATGAAATTATCCATTATTTTCTTATGCTTGTTCGGTGCCTTCCCGTCCTCGTAAAGTGCATCAAAATTGTAGCCGTCTCTTCTATAGTTAGCAAACACCGGCACCCATTCCCTGGCTATGAAGCCTGCCTTTTTGTCAAAAAACTTGCCATATGCAATCTCACCTGTTCTTGCAATAACAGTTCTCCACGCCCACGGGTCCTTATCCGGCTGGTCGCTCCACCAATAATCCGGCACAGTTCGCTCCTCAAGGGAGAATCCCGGAATATCATTTTTAAAAAGGGGCAGAAAACCAATTTTTTGAATATATGCTATTGCCTCTTCCACTGTATGAATGCACGCCGGGTCATCCCACTTAATCCCATGCATTATCCATTCTCCATTCTCTACTGACATATAATTGTACCTCCACTATGCAAAAAGGAGACTGCAAAAGCATACTCTTACAGTCTCCATGTAACCATAGCCATTCTATAAATTAGAGTCCTCAACCTGCTGCATAATAATGCACTGTTGTTCCTCAATCATTCTTCTTAATTCCTTACTTCTCTCAAACAGCGTTATAACATTATCAATTCGCTTCATTACAACTACCGGATTAAATGGCTTGGTAATGAAATCGCTTACACCATAGTCAAAGGACTGTTCTTCTCTGCTTATCTGCTGTAATGAGAATTACCGGAACCTCTTCAATATAGTTATATCGATTCAGGTACTCAAGTACCTCAAAACCATCCTTCTTCGGCATTATTACATCCAACAGAATCATTGAAAGCTCAATACCAACGGCTTTAATTTTCTCTATTGCATCCTCTCCGTCAACAGCTTCTATCACTTCGTATTTCTGACATAGATATTTCTTAAGGAGTTCTCTGTTAACCGCTTCATCATCTACTACCAGTACTTTCAGTTTCTTACTGTCCATGCTCTCACCTTCCATAAATTCCTTGTTAGACTCATTATGACAATAATTGATATTTTTTTCAATAGTAAAATGAATATTATGAATATTTATTGGAATTTCACCTGGTTTGGCTAATTCCATAGATAAGCAGTCCAGCTGCCACAACCAGCATCACGCCTCCGACACATCTGCACACTATTATGTAAGTATTAGATGGTTCTGCCTCTCCCTTGTGCTTCCATGACTCTGTAACCTTCCAAACGCCTTTAGCAGCCACAATCAATACCAACGAAATCGTTCCCATTATAATTCCTGCAATTATCTCCTGCATAATCATTCCTCCCTGCTATACTCCAGAATATCTCCTGGCTGGCAATCCAGTGCTTCACATATTGCTGTTAACGTAGAAAACCTGATTGCGCTTATTTTGCCCGTCTTAATCTTGGATAAATTCACATTACTTACTCCTACCTGCTCAGAAAGGTCATTAAGAGACATCTTCCTGTCAGCCATAACTCTGTCCAGTCTAAGTATTATTTTGCCCATAGCAGCCTCCTATAATGTCTCATCCGACTCCTGTTGAAGTCGGCAGCCATATTCATAGATATACGAAAATCCCCAGATTATAAAAGCTGCAATTATACCTACAAGATTAAGCTCCCATCTCACATTCAAGCTGCTGCCCTGTGCTGATTCTGAAAAAGTATTAGCAATAAACATCAGCAATGCTATTATTCTCATTCTTTTAACATGAATATATGCAAATGGAGTATCGCTTCTGGTTACTTCTACAAATATCTTTCTGGCAAAAATAAATATTGCGAGGTAAAGTCCAACCTTAATCATTCCAACAATACACATTACTATCGTATTACCCTGCCCAAGTTCTGCAAGCATTTCCTTAGAAAGAGGAGGCATTATTGTTACTCTGCTTGACATTATTACACTATCTAATCCACCAACAACCCCTATATACACTATTGCAGAAGCCAGTACACCCAATCCTATATAGCAGAATATCTGGCATACTTTTAAAATAACTGCTATTGCCTTACTGATTCTCTTGATTTTACCTATCATCATTTCATTACTCATATTATCGCTCCATTCTCTTAACAAAATATTACGAATTGCAATTCATCATATAAGTATGATATTACCAACAGAAACGTTTGTCAATATATTTTTAATGATTATCATTAAATAATTATCAGTCAAAATAAAATACAGCCTGTGAAATCACTCAATAGTAACACGAGATGCCACTTTGTAATTCACATGCAGTGCTAGTTTGCAAAAGTAGTTGCAAGCAAAAACTAGCAGTTGAAAATGCAATTAAAGACAATCATGGGAAAATTTGAGTCCGGACAATGGGACACTAAAAAAAATAGAATCTATACTAGAACAAACAGCAACGCACTTGTCCCTTTTATAAGGACAGAAAGGAGCAATTATGGGAGCTTTATTTTTCATCATTGCAATAATCTATATTATATACAAATTATGTGAGGAGGCTAGTTGGAATAATTGCAAAGCCCACGATGTAGATTATAGCAAAATGCTTAGAGAGAGTTACAAGCATAGCCGCTCAGAACAAAAAAGGCTTTATAAAAGTGGTTACTATAACAAAAAGTCTTGATTGAAATGCTCTTAGCCCATGTAACAGCCTTTTGGGCAATATGCATATCTAATCGCCTATTATCTTTATTCGCATAATACAACTCACGTCCTTTTTATTATGGTAACATTAATAAAAAGGATTTCAGTCTCTTGATTTTCTGAAAACTTAAAATATCACATGGATAAATGGTATTTGCGTACACAAATTGAAACCACTTTGAAACCACCTTATATGTTTTAATATAAATTTACTGAATTGTATATAAAATTAAAAAAATAGCGGAAAGCCTTGATTTCTCTAGCTTTCCGCTTGTTTTGTCAGTGAGCCATCGGGGACTCGAACCCCGGACAACTTGATTAAAAGTCAAGTGCTCTACCACCTGAGCTAATGGCCCTTATTATGTTGTAAACTGCTTATCCGAAACTGGGCTAGTTGGATTCGAACCAACGAATGCAGCAGTCAAAGTGCTGTGCCTTACCGCTTGGCGATAGCCCAATGGTTATAGAAAAGGGTGGATACAGGGATTCGAACCCTGGGCCTCCAGAGCCACAATCTGGCGCG
>CAYTWF010000079.1:0-11849 GCA_964441705.1 uncultured Butyrivibrio sp. | reverse complement strand
AAAATTTTCAATGTTCTTTCAATTTAGCCTTGACTTTTTATTTGCAGGCTTTTTAATGGCTTTTTCACAATAATCGGGGTCATCCATCAATCCAAAATGCTCCCAGTATATTGTTTTTCTGTTTCTTACATTTAGCAATGTAAAATCCGGGTATATTATGCCAAAGCCTTTCAGCTTCAGAGGTTTTTCATAGTGATATGGTATTCCAAGCCTTGTAAATCTGTCCGCCAGTATTTTCTCTGACTTAGACCGTACTATCTCACCTTTTTCTGTAATTATTGCATCCTCTTCATTTATATCAACTGCTTTGGGCTGATACTTAACCTGCTGCCATTGCTCTATAAATTTTTCTTCTGGAATTTCAAGGGGTATCACAAGATTCTGTTTGGGAATGACAAGCTTCTCATATATAGGTACTAAATAGTTGTATTGATAGTTGTTAAGGAAATTGTCAAGAATTTGCAGATTCCTGCGAATTGTTGGTAGAAGCTTCTGGTAATACTCTTTTTGAGCAAGCTTTTGAATTAATTCTGAATTAGTCTTACGAATATAGGTACCATGATTATCACCTGGCTTCTCCCGCCAGTAATATTGAATCTGATTCTTTCTTTGAGCAATCCTTAGCTGTCCCGGCGGGGCATCCACCAGATATCCTTCTAAATGCTCCATTTGTCGTGACAGCTGTTCCCTCAATAATCTCATTTGCTGCTGTAAACTCTCCATATATTATCCTCCTGCATTTAATAACTAATTTCTTTGTGGCGCCCCCGCACGCATGTTATTTCGCTCCCCGAGGGGGATTTAACATGCGCTTTAACTCTGTAGCGGCTCCGTGACAGCTCCGCGCGCATGTTATTTCGCTCCCCGAGGGGGATTTAACATGCGCTTTCACTCTGTGGCGGCTCGGTGGCAGCTCCGCGCGCATGTTATTTTGCTCCACGGGGGGGATTTAACATGCGCTTTCACTCTGTGGCGGCCCGGTGGCGGCTTCGCGCGCATGTTATTTCGCTCCCCAAGGGGGATTTAACATGCGCTTTCACTCTGTGGCGGCTCGGTGGCGGCCCCGCGCGCATGTTATTTCGCTCCCCGAGGGGGATTTAACATGCGCTTGAATTATTTGCTGCAATATTTCTTAATTTTCTCATACATTATTGTTACAGCTACAGGTTTAGCAAGATGTTCATTCATACCAACCTCCAGCGACTTCTCTACATCCTCCTCAAATGCATTGGCACTGACTGCAATTATTGGAATTGTTCTGGCATCTTCTCTGTCCAGTGCTCTGATATGTGTTGTACATTCCCAGCCATCCATATTAGGCATTCTAATATCCATAAGCACAATATCATAATAGCCTGTATCACTCCCCTGAAACTTACGAAGTCCTACAACACCATCATCTGCAATATCTACCTGACAATTCATCTTCTCAAGAAGCTTGCGCTCCATGTCCTGATTCATTGGATTATCTTCACAGAGCAGAACCCTGAGTCCTGACAAATCATATTGTGAATAATCAAGAGGCTGACGGATTCGTTTGCTTTTGGTTATATGCTCTGCTACAAAAATAATTGTAAATGTGGAGCCAACTCCCTGCACACTCTCGCAAGTTATATCACCACCCATAAGGTGCATAACCTCCTTGCAAAATGCAAGCCCCATACCACAGCCCTCGTAAGGAGAAGTGTTATCACCATACTCCTGTGCAAATCTTTTAAAAAGATAGTTTCTCTGAAATTCTTCACTTATGCCAATTCCATTGTCCGAAATTACGAATTTAAGAGTGTTGGATTTTTCACCCTTATCTATAACATCAACTGTAAGCTTAACCTTTCCACCCTCCGGTGTGAATTTTACTGCATTATGGAGAACATTAAGCAGTACCTGCTGAAATCTTACTCCATCAATAAAATATGTATCATTAACCTTGGTCAGACGTTCATAAGTAAATGTGATATTCTTCTGTTCTGCCTCCGGTCTTATCATGCTCACAATCTCATCCATGTAGCTGGCAGCATCAATTTCAGTTTTAATAAGCTCCATTCTGCCATTTTCAATTTTCTGAATATCAAGCAGGTCGCCTATAATAGCAAGCTGGTAATTAACTGCCTGATGAATGAATTTCAGGTTGGTCTTGGAGGATTCCCGGTCCACATCCGGGTCATCAATGTTTTGCTCTACAACTGATGTATAACCACTTATTGCATTTAACGGAGTACGCAGCTCATGACTCATACGTGACAAAAATCTATCCTTTGCCTCATTGGCACTGGCAAGCTGCATGTTTTTAATTTTCAAAGCTGCTACATTACGCTTACGCATAAAAACATACATGAAAAAAACACCAAAAATAACGACGAAGACTGCCGCAATAATTGCAAGGCTGTTCTTCATAGCATAAACACGGTCTTTGAAATTATAGTCATCATAGCCATTGTTAAGATTAGCTGTAATGATTTTCTCCTTCTCCGCATTGCTAATCTGCTCAATTGATTTGTCAATAACTGACCTTATAAGTGGGTCCTCGGATTCCAGAGAAACAAATACTGTTTCTGAAAGAGTACGACTGGATTCCCATTCAACAAGGTTCTGAAAGCGTTCATTTTTGGACTGGTAGTTATATTCCCAGGTGTTTAAAAGAGTAATATCCGCATCTCCGTCTTCTACTGCATCAAGACATTCTTTGGAATTCTCATAATATTTAATACTTGCATTTGGACAATTCTTATTAATCATACTTGCCCAATATCTTCTACCACCCGTAAGAGCAAAGGTCATATTATCAAGCTCTGAAAAGCTTGCATTTGCCTTGGTAATAGCTATTGTATAGTAATCCATGATTCCTTCAGACTGAACATATTTCGTAGCATCCGAATATTTGAGGGCCTGATCACTGGAACCAAGTACAAAATCTATATCTCCCTTATCAAGGTAATCAAATGCATACTCCTTACGGTCCAAAGGACGGATTTCAACATCAAGACCAGAAAGTTCTTCTATCCTATATATCAGATCCACATATATTCCGTGATACTCTCCATCATCCACATCAAACAGAGGGCTTGTATCCTCATAAACGCCAACTGTGATTTTACCCTTCTTTTTAATAGCCTGTTCCTCGGCTTTGGTATATGCAAAGGATACATTACCATTCATAAAGCTGTAAAATACCTGCTGCACAAGGTCGGCATTACGGATGAGCAGCTGATTCATACCATAATCCAGCTCCTCCAAAAGCTCAGTGTCATCAATTCTTGTACAATAGTAAAACGGCAGATAATCCAACATTGCTACAACCTTGCCGTCATCCACATCATTAAGCGTACTGAACACAATCATATCAACAGTTCCATCTTCAAGTGCCTGCAGCTTCTCCGGAGTAGAATTCATATATACAGGTTCATATGTGAAATTATTCTCCTTCGCATACTGCAAAAGACAGGCCTCGTTACTTGTTCCCGCCGATACTGCAATTCTTGCTCCATTAAATGCCTCATAATCGTCATAGCAATATGGTGAATCTGCCTTGGCAAAAAGACCAATAGGCTGGTATCCACCTATTGCACTGGAAAAACCCATTTTACCAATACGTTCATCCGTCTTCTGCGCTGGAAAAAGAATATCTATTCTGCCATCATACAGATTCTGAACGCTATCCGTCCATGAACCCTCCACATACTCAATATTCCAATGATTAATCTTAGCGAGCTGATTAATGTATTCACTGCAATAACCCTGAACCTCCCCGTTCTCGTCATAATACAGTGAATTGTTGATTCCAATAGCGACCCTTACTGTGCGCCAGTCATCTGATTCTGCTGCCATAGCTGGTATAAGTACCGTAATACTGACTATAATGGCAAGCAAAAGACTTAATAATTTTTTACCCTTATTACTCATATTCATGTCTCCCATCATAAAAAATTACTTAACCTTTTTTTACCCTGGTAATTGTACCATCAGAATTTTTTATAGACATATTATTAAGCTGGGCTCCCAGTCCCGTCTTAATACTGTCAATATATACGCGTCGAAGTCTGTGTTGTTCATCCTTCTCCCCATCAGTTAAGCCTTCCTTCTGAGACTTGTGATATAGCTCATTAATTCTTGCAATTGTCTCATCCATTGTCATAATATAATTCTCCTGTCTTACAATTAATTTCTTTTTTAATTATAAACCATATAGAAACATAATGCCATATTAATAAATATGTATTATAATAGAATAAATCATTATTAGAACGTTGAAATGAATGGAGCAATATTATGAAAAAATATTATGATAAGAGTCTTCCAGAAGCCCGGAAATTAATTGCAGACGACAGCCTGCCATATGCTGTACTATATACAGTACTTGGATATCCTGTGAAAAAGATTATTACAGACAACAAAAGAATTATTATAGCCCATACCGCGTCTGTGTACCCTACATGGATATGGGCTCCTGATGACGTGACCGACAAGGAGCTGTCTCAAATATATGATATTATCATTGATGAATTCACTCCTCTTGACAATTATCGTTTTAACACCAAAAAACGCATTTCCGACTATCTTATGAACCGTATTGACAGTGAAATGAAATGTCCAATGGAGATAACCACTAATATAGTGGCTTATGAATGTCCAAAGGCAATCTGCCCTGTCCAAACAGCAGCTGGTCATATGCAGAAATTAACCACAGCTGATATGGACCTGGCAATTAAAATGATAGGTGAAGCCTCAGTTGCAATCGGTGACAGAATTCTCTCCCATGATGAATGCGTGGAAGCAGCCAAGGTTCAGCTTAATGAAGGAGTACTCTACATATGGCGTGACGCTGATAATAAGGCTGTGTCCTTCTGTGACCGTAATGCAGATGATAATTATGTAAAAATATCCCAATGCTACACTGTACCTGAAGAACGTGGTAAAGGATACGCAGCACAGTTAATATACGGACTTTGTGAAGATATTATCAATAGCGGACAGCGACCTATGCTGTATGCAGATGCCGATTATGAATCCTCCAACCGCTGCTATCAAAAAATCGGTTTCATTAACAAGGGACAGATTGTAACAATTGCCGTAAAAAACGAAGGTTAGTCCACATAATGAACTCTGGAGGCTTCAAAGCGGTTGTCCTGTGAAAAATACTGTTCATTTTATTTATATCCTTTCAATTGTGTTTTTATTAGCTTTTATCAACAAAATAACTGCTACAAGCAATGCAACTGCTTCTGCAATTGGAAACGCACACCACATAACACTTGTGGCATTATTCATCATGGAAAAAAGCTTAGCCAGCGGAAGTACCACTACAAGAAGACGTAGTAAGGACACTGCAAGAGAGCTTCCTCCACGCCCAAGTGCCTGAAATACTCCCTGCAAAGCAATATTACCTCCTGCGAACATAAAGCTCAATGAAATAATTCTAATTGAACGTATGCAAAGCCTTGCGGTCTCGTCAGACAAACCGAAAATACTCACCAGCGGATTAGCAAATATCTGAAGAAGAATAATTCCTGCAAGCATAATAACCTCTACATAGATTACCCCATATTTTATTCCTTCTTTAACACGTTTTCTGCTCCCCATTCCATAATTAAAGGATACAATAGGTGTAATTGCGTCTCTAAGACCAAATCCGGCAAAGAAAATAAACTGTTGAATCTTATAAAAAATTCCGTATGCAGTAACTGCCGCAGCAGAAACTGCTCCAAAAATAATATTGACACCATATGTCATAAATGACATTAAAGCCTGCATAACTATAGCTGGGAATCCAATTATGTAAATTTCCTTAATAATTATTTTTTTAGGCTTCATATAGCGTATGCCACTGGGAACTTCTTTATTTTTTCCATAATGAAAATACATTGCAAGAATAAAGGATGCAATCTGCCCAATTATGGTTGCATAGGCAGCACCCGCTATTCCCATTGCCGGAAGACCAAGGTATCCAAAAATCATAATTGGGTCAAGAACTATATTAATTACGGCACCCAGAATCATTGCGATTGTGGAGTAGATAGATTTTCCGGTAGCCTGCAGCATTTTCTCATAAATTGCAAACATAACCATACCCACACACGCTAAAGTGCATATTCTCAAATACGTGCTGCCCATCTCAAGAATAATCGGGTCTCTCGTCTGAGATTTAAGATATATGTCTGTTCCAAAAAATCCGAAGAATAAAAAAATAATATAGATAATTAATCCAAGTGTGACACCATTTCCAGCAATATATGCCACCTTTTCCTTATTATTTTCTCCAAGGGTTCTAGACAATATGGCATTAACACCCACCCCAGTTCCTATTCCAAATGCTACAATAAGCATTTGAACCGGAAATGCAAGCGTTAATGCATTCACAGCATATTCACCTGCATGCACAATCCCATCAGAATCCGGTATACGTGCCACAAACATACTGTCTACAATATTATAGCAGGCCTGTAGTACCATGGACAGAATCATTGGTATACCCATTGACAGCATTATTTTAGATACTTTTTCTGTTCCCATTTTATTCATTGAAGCCTTTTGTTTTTCCTGAATCATTTCATAACTTCCTTTCAAATTTTATAGCGGCTTATTGCAATCGAGTAGGCTTCCTTATTGCAATCGAGTAGGCTGGCTCCTACTCGATTAGCAACGGGTCACTTCGCCTGGCGGCTCAGTGTCCATTGGCCAGCATATAGAAATTCGTGCAAGCACGATTTCTGCATGCTGGCTTATTGCACAAAAAAAACGCAAAACCAAATATATCTGGTTTTACGCTTTTAGCCACTCGATTTTCACATTATATCAAATTCATTATTTCAAAGTCAAATATTATTTTTTTCAATTTGTCTTCTGGCAATATCCTTACGAAACACAAATTTGAAAACAGTTCTTATTAACGGCTGTATAAAAAACAGCTGAGTAAAATAAGCAAATGGGAAATTAAAGCACACCAGCTTTAGCCAGTTGGCAAGCAGTGTCCATATATTGAACCCTTGATAATATGGATAATACATCCACGCAGCAATAAAACTCATAACCGGACACATAAGTGCTACTGTAGCACATATAATAGCTGTTTCAAATATCATTGGGTGGTTTTTTTGCGGATTAAATACTTTGCTTGCCAGTCTGAACGAGCAAGGGCTTCCCATAATAACCTCCAATATGTAAGCAAAACAAAATTCTATTAGAATTACAGCCCAAATTGGCAGAAAATGTCCAAACATATACACTCCTCCCTGGGCGTTAATTCCATGAATAACACTGTCCGCATGATTCACCTCCATAAGCACTGAACCATTAATAACGTATAGGCTGTAAAAAACATAGGCGTGAACCGTCACTACTACTGTAAGGAAGGCAAATACCATCCTTTGGAATTGATTTCTTGGCATAACTTTCTCCTTCTTTATTGCACAAAAAAACATGCTATATCCTACAGGTACAATATAACTACGATTAAGTTCCGTAATCAGATTTACATACCGTAAGGTACAACATGTGTCGTGCATAAATTTCTTATTTATTTTTCGTTGAAATCTTAACAGATAATCGAAAAAAAATCAAGCAGTTAAATGCGTATTAATTAAGCACCTCTTCTATCTTCCCAAGCTCTTCCTTGTGTTCTGAACTTTTATCCTCTGCTTTAACTGATATCTGAAAAATAATTATTCCTAATACAAAAAATACTGCAATAGCTCCAACACCCATATTAACATTACCGCTAATCTGTGAAACAACACTGATTACAGTTGTACCAAGAAAAGATGCTCCTTTTCCGCAAATATCCATAATTCCGAAATATTCTCCTGACTTCTCTGGCGGAATTATTTTGGTAAAGTATGAACGCGACAATGCCTGGATTCCTCCCTGAAACATTCCTACCAGAATTGCAAGCATCCAAAACTGCCACTGAGTTGTTAGAAACATTGCAAATACCGCAATTCCAAGGTAAGCAGCGATACATACTGTCATCAGCTTAACAGTATTGTATTTGGCAGCAAGCCGTCCAAAAATAATTGCAAAAGGAAACGCTACAATCTGTGTTACAAGCAGTGCCAGCAGCAACCCGGTGGTATTAAGTCCCAAGGCTGTACCATAGGCAGTTGCCATATCAATAATTGTATATACTCCATCTATATAGAAAAAGAATGCTAACAGAAACAGAAAAATCTTTTTTTCCTTTCTTATGCTCTTAAGTGTTGCACCAAGCCTTCCAAAGCTCCTTCTTACCGCATGCTTCTCCCGTTCAACATAATGCTTCTGCTTATAGCTCTTAATAAGTGGCATAGACATAAGAATCCACCATACTGCAATTATAGCAAAGGCGATGCCCATTGCCAGCTCCATGCCAAGTCCAATCTTATCAGCCCCAAGTACAAGACCAAGACAGCCAACGAATGGAAGACAGCTTCCAATATATCCCCAGGCAAAGCCCTGAGAAGAAACATTATCCACTCTATCATCAGTGGTAACATCCGGAAGCATGGAATCATAAAAAATAAGACTTCCTGAATATCCAACTCTGGCAATAATAAATATAATCAGAAACAGCAGCCACTGCCTTGCAAAGCCAAGGGCAAAGCAGCCAATTCCGCCAATCATCAGTGCAGCAGTAAATATTGGTCTCTTGAAGCCCTTGGTATCAGCAATCGTTCCTAAGGCCGGCCCAAGCACTGCCACAATAATAGTAGCAATAGATGCAGCATAACCCCAATATGCCAGATAATCCACAGAGGTAAGTCCTGCCCGTTCTGCCAGATAATTAAAATATATAGGCATTATTGTGGAAATAAGCAGTGTAAATGCAGAATTTCCAACATCATAGAGCACCCATTTCTTTTCCATTTTTGTCAATCTAAATTTCATTTTTGCGCTCCTTATTCTCTATCATTTTTCCACCAAAGGAATAATCATAAATGGATGTTAACTCCATTTCCTCTGACAGGTACTGCTCATATTCTGTAATCATATTCACAGCCCTTTCCCTTGCAGTTTCATAGAGAAACAGGAGCTTCTCTGTACTGTCATTGCATTTTGGATTCTTTTTGTAATTAACTATAAGCCCATGCATTTCCTTATAATTTCCGGAAATCCGCAAAAGTGCATATATCAGCAGTCTTTTTATCCGGGATGGAGCAGTAAGAAGATTATTGTTGACAATCATTCCCTTCAACGCCTTTTTAACCTGTCTCTCATCTGTTCCGTCAAAAAATTCACATATAATTCCTGCATTCTTCTCTGATGCCACAATATGCCCTGTTAATCTGTGGGTAATTGGATTTAATCCGTCCATAAGCATAAGCTCACGGTCCAGCTCCACCTCAAGCTCTGCGTGAGATATTCCACTTGCCGCTATTTTTTCATCAATATATCCATGACAGGTCACATCCAGTGCAAAATGGCATATAAATCCATATACATATGCCAGATATGCCTCCTTGTAACCCTTCTCCTTTAAGATTGCAGCTGCCTTGGAAAAGAAATCCCGTCCGGCATGCTTATGCATTCCATAGCCTATCTGGTTAACTCTGTTAGATGATAATGGTCTGTAATAGAACAAAATATCAGGTCCATGAAGACCAATATCAAAAAGCTCCTTATTTCTTTTAATAACAGCCTTTATTTCATCAGGAACCACTGCAGCAGCTTCCTGACCCATTCTATAATGTGCATACGTTGATGGCATCTTGTAATCCCCTCCTGTTATATACTTCACATCGTCTACGCGTAGAAACTATTATGATTATATATGAAGGGAAATATATGAACTATCCGTTCGCCGTAAATTTTATGCAAATTCGTTGTAAAATCCTATCTCATCACCACAATCCAGCTCCTCATAATACAATTTAAATATGGTAATAAGTGCATCGGAATATGGAGTCTTAACCCCCAGTAGTCTTCCAAGTGTACTTACAGGTACTATTCCATATGGCATATCCTCAGTGATAAAACGATGCTCAATACCCTTTGGAGCCTTTACATTACTGTAAATCGGACTTGAAATATACAGTTCCTCAAGGGAGCTGTAATTATAATTCCAATAACCATTAAGAAGCTTAAGAATTGGGGTATACTTTACTCCCAGCTTTTCTGCAATCAGCCTTCTTTCATTATCTATTTCCAAGATATATTTTTCTGCTCTCTTGGAGAATCCATCTACAAGAATGTTAAAATCCTCCTTATTTTCTATCCTTGTTATGTTAAAAAGAGCAAGTGGAATGTGTATGATTGGATTGGGAGCCGTTATTGATGTTTCATAAATACTGTGCTTCACGCTAATATTTCTGAACAGTTTATTTAGAATTTTCCTGATACCTTCACTGATTTCGCCGGTATCAGATGCCACATCAACATTGTCCTTGACTGCTGAAATTTTAATATTATTCTTATCCCAGCTGGCAATATACGGCATACCACCGGATTCAATTATTTCAGTGGTACTTTCCCTGTAATATTTTCTTTTAATCTTAACTGCCTGGCAGGCTCCCCAGTTTCCATTAAGTATAATCACATTGACATCCTTATGGGAATAAATATCCTCCAGTACCTCCTGGTGGGCATTGGCACGAGTTGCAATAAATACAATATCAGAGTGTTCCAGCAGCTCCGTTAATGAAGCTGTGGAACGAATCTGATAATTTCCTGAAAACACTCCCGTGGCAGCAATCCTGTTATTATCGTAAAATTTCTTTTTCTCTGTACTTCTGGTATACAGCATGGCATTCAATCCGATTGTAACCAGATGGATATATAATGCCATGCCTGTATTACCGGCACCAATTATTGATATGTTCATAGCTTATTCCCAATAGATTACGCTTGTTACCGCATCAGCACCCTCAAGGGCAAATACGTCCTCGTCGTACCACTTTTTAGACAGCTCGGATAAGGTTCCATCCTCTCTAAAATCCGCAAGCACCTCATCAACTGCTGTAATAAGTGCTTCATTATCAGTACTGTTATTATAGAGAAATACAGTAGGGAAAAGTCCAATTGAATCTGTTACCTTAAGGTCAAGTGAAAGCTCAGCCTGGGCACTGCTAAAGGATGTGAACGGATAAATTGCTGCATCATATTCTCCATTGGCAACCGCCTTCAAAATATCTGCGAGTGTAGCAGACTGCTCAGTGCCACCCTCAAACTCTATCTGATTGTCAGGATGTGCTTCGTTATATGCCTTAATAAGCGTATACCTTGCATCATCCGTTGGAATTGGAGCAAGCTTTTTGCCACTTGTTGCTATATCCTCAAGGGAGTTAATTTCAGTCTCATCGCTTCTTACTATAAGTCTTGCATCACTTAGACCTGTTGGATTACTGCTGTAGCTGTATGTCTCAAATCTTTCCTTAGTTCCATAAAAAGAGCATGTTGCAAGACTGTAGGTACCTGTTTTAAGTCCAACAAGAAGTGCATCCTGCGCCAGGGCTGAATATTCAAATTCATACTGTGGCAGAGCCTCATCAATTTTTTGCAGAAGTTCAAAATCATAACCGGAATAATTGTTATTATCATCAAGGAAGGTATATGGCTTTTTGCCTGTTACACCAGCTACCTGAATTGTTGTAACTCCATCTTCCCCTGCAGCTTTTGAATCTGCCTCTGCTTTCTGGCATCCAGCCACAAAGGACACTGCCAATGCTCCTAATACTAATGTTACTGCTGTTTTTGTGATTGTCTTTTTCATATAAATTTTCTCCTTTTGAATTGTTTTTCTATTATTTTAAAAATTAATAAAAACATAAATATAACAAGTAAATATATGATTAAAATATCAATATAAACTTCAATATAATTAAAACCCTCTAAACTGTACCCCAAGTCAAGGACACAATAGAATAGAGTTCCTACCTAAGTGT
>CAYTWF010000078.1:9698-12047 GCA_964441705.1 uncultured Butyrivibrio sp. | reverse complement strand
GCCGTGCCGAGGATGATTTTGCTACTGACGCAGATGACGATTTCCTTTCATAATTCACGTATAAATTTCCACAATGGGTGGCAGGGGTTCTCCCTTGCCACCTTTATTCATAAGGAGGCAATCAATGAAAAATATAGAATTCTTATCAATCGATATCGAAACCTTCAGCAGTGTAGACCTTGGGAAAGCTGGTGTTTACAAATATGCAGAATCCCCGGATGCCGAGGTTCTACTCTTTGCTTATTCCATAAATGGTGGCACCGTTGAGGTTATTGACATAGCAAGTGGCGAGGAAATTCCTACGAAAATATTACAGGCACTTTCTGATGAATCCATAATCAAATGGGCCTTTAATGCCACCTTCGAGCGTGTATTTTTATCCGTATGGCTTAAGCGCAACTACCCTGAATACTTCCACTCCTACTCTATTTCAGAGGATACCGTCAGTAATTACCTTGACCCTTCCTCTTGGAGATGTTCCATGATATGGTCAGCATACATGGGGTTACCGTTATCCCTTGAAGGTGCAGGTGCCGTGTTAGGACTCGAAGAGCAAAAAATGACCGAAGGTAAGGCTCTCATCCGTTACTTCTGCAAGCCATGTGTTGCAACCAAAACTAACGGTGGACGCACCCGTAATCTCCCGGAACATGACCCGGAAAAGTGGACTACCTTTAAGGCTTATAACAAAAGGGATGTTGAGGTCGAAATGAACATACAGCACAAACTGTCACGCTTTCCTGTGCCGGACTTTATATGGGATGAATACAAACTGGATCAGGAAATCAATGACCGTGGAATTCTGCTTGATATGGAAGTTGTGGAAAATGCAATAAGGTTCGATGCTTTCAGCAAGACTGCCTTAATGGCCACAATGAAAGATATGACTGAACTGGATAACCCCAACTCGGTGGCTCAAATGAAAGATTGGCTTGTCTCTAAAGGAATAGAGACGGAATCTCTTGACAAGAAAGCTATAATAGAACTGCTTAAAACAGTCCCAACGGATGTAGCAGATGTTCTTAAACTGCGTCAGCAACTTGCAAAAAGCAGTGTAAAGAAATACCAGGCAATGGAATGTTCTGTATGCGATGATGGACGAGCAAGAGGTATGTTCCAGTTCTATGGTGCCAATCGTTCAGGAAGGTGGGCGGGCAGAATCATTCAGCTGCAGAACCTACCACAGAATCACATCTCAGATTTAGATGTGGCTCGTAACCTTGTTAAGTCCGGGGACTATGAATTTATGCATATGATGTATGATGATGTGCCGGATACACTCTCACAGCTTATCCGTACAGCATTTATTCCAAAACCAGGATATAAGTTTGTTGTATCAGACTTCTCTGCCATTGAAGCCCGTGTATTATCGCATCTCGCCAAAGAGGAATGGCGTACAAAGGTTTTTGCTGACAATGGGGATATTTACTGTGCTTCTGCTTCTGCCATGTTCCATGTACCTGTCGAAAAGCATGGTGTTAATTCCCACTTAAGACAGAAAGGAAAAATCGCAGAATTGGCCTTGGGATATGGTGGTTCGGTCGGTGCCCTTACTTCTATGGGAGCATTAGATATGGGACTTTCTGAGGATGAATTACAGCCACTTGTGGACGCATGGAGAAATTCCAATCCGAATATTGTATCCTTCTGGTGGGCAGTAGATAATGCCGTAAAGAATGCAATTAAAATGAGAACCACAACAGAGACACACGGTATCCGTTTCATATATCAGAGCGGAATGTTATTTATAGAACTTCCTTCCGGCAGAAAACTTACCTATGTCAAACCAAGAATAGGCGAGAACCGCTTCGGTGGAGAAAGCGTCACATACGAAGGTGTGGGTACGAATAAACGCTGGGAAAGAATTGAAAGCTACGGTCCAAAATTCGTGGAAAATGTCGTGCAAGCCATTAGCAGGGATATCCTTATGAACGCAATAACCACTCTGCAGCATTGCTTTATAGTAGGTCATGTGCATGATGAAATTATTCTGGAATGCAGCAAGGATGTAGACCTCAATGTTATATGTTTACAGATGGCAAGAACCCCAAATTGGATGTCAGATATATTGCTTCGTGCCGATGGCTATGAAACAGAATTTTACAAAAAAGATTAAAGATTACCCCGACAGTGTCATGCCACTGCCGGGGTTGTCCATTTTACTTATAATCTTTTAACTTCTCCCCAAGTTCCTTCAATGCACTGTCCTTACGGTCTCTTAAGGTTCTGCGTGGAATGTTCAACTCTTCTGCTACAAAACGTTGCGATTCATCATTGGCCACCATCTGACAGGCACGAAGTTTTTCACTTGTAAGCTCCTTTAAAGCTGTATGTAACGCATCGATTACC
>CAYTWF010000078.1:0-9688 GCA_964441705.1 uncultured Butyrivibrio sp. | reverse complement strand
AATCTCTTCTGGGTTATTATCATCACTGCTTGCATCATAACCACCGTCAAGCAACTCGTTATAAGAAGTTTCATATGCTTTTCTTTCAGCCTCATCACGGCTGTCTTTTCTCTCCCATTTATTATAAGCTCTGTTCATCATATCCGCCTCTTCCTGTGTGCTTGCATCGAAGATGGCATAATAATGTTTCATTCTTCCCGGCAAGGCTATATGAGCGACTGGCACATCATGGCTCTTGTAGAACTTGATGGTTGTCTCATCACCGTCCTCTATCGGTACGAAATATGGATGAGCATAATTAAGGGTTACTTCGCTAGGATTTACATTATTTTTCATTGATTGTCCTCTTTCCGCCTTTGCAACCGCAATGGGCGAGGACAATCCGTCTGAAGGCACGACAACAAGACGAGACACCATAAAGTTTCAGAAATACCCTTTATCGGTATTACTGTCTTTATGTATCCTCGCCCAATGTCGGCCGCCATTTGGCTAATAATATTTTTATCTGAACACCCTTGGATGTTCAGATAGGAGCATAAAAGCTATACACCCATCTCAAAATCCAAGGAATTTTCTTCTCACTATTAATATGTGAGAAAATAAATTTTTTTTAGCAAAATTTTCCTCGTTTCGATAAATTTCTATATATTTATTCTCCGTTCGACTTTTGAAAATGTAAAAATGGGTAACTTTAATAAACCTACGCTTCTTCCAAAATCGCAGGAAAATTTTTTATATAAAAATGTAGGAATACTTACTGGCAAAAAGAAAGAGCCAGATAGCATCCAAAATGGATACTGTCTGACTCATTACGCCTTCGAATAGTACATACAGTAAGTTGTATAGAAGTGCAACCAGATTATACGCCTTCGATAATCATGGTAATTAGCTTTAGAAATCTAGCTGATATTCAGGAATGTTTTTGTTCTTACAAAACATATCGTTGATTTCATCAACAGTTGTGTAAGAATGTATTTTATTATCCCTATCTACAAAAGCCACTGCTCTTTTACCGTTAATCTTAGCTAACTGACCTAATGGCTTCTTTTTGCCGTGCTTGGCATATGTTAACTTATCCTCCATATAAATCCCTCCTAGTTAAATGGCAGTTCTTCATCTTCGTTATTAGTTGCCGTGATATCTATTCCGTTGATATATGCACTAATAACATCTTTTACACCGGTTTCAATATGAACTCTATTTAAAGATGACATAATGCACTTTATTAAGGAGTTCACAATCGCAATTATTGGCGGACTCATCTCCAATGTATTACACAACTTCTTTGTTGATGGATTTCCGTAACGGTCAAAACTTACTAAATAAATTTCAAAGAAACGGTCTCTCGCCCATGCAATTCTGTCATCACCCTTTGCACAATCCATTATATATACATAATTTCCAGTACCTGGTAATTGAGCATTGAATCCATTTCCGCAAGGCTTTACACCACAATTTCGGAAGAATAAAGAATTGTACACTGCATATTGAAAATACTCACAATCAGTTCTCTCTTCTTCCGGCATATATAGCGGGTGTGAAACAGAAGGATAACCATTCATATCATTCTCAACTTCTAGTTTTTCCAACTCTGCAACAGTTTCTCTTGTCCAGGAAAACTCATCCGCTTGCGTATCTGCTGTAAGCTTATTTAAAAACTTCATAATAAATTCTTCTGTAGCAGACATTTCCGTCAAATCAGTACTAACTAGCAACTCCATCGGAACTTCTAATTCTTCTGCTGCGGTCATCACAAACTCAATGCTTGGGTCAGAACTAATCTTACCACTCTTCATTCGAGATAAATATCCCGGACGATTTCCCGAATTCACTTCAAGTTCTCCTAGTTTCTTACCTTTTTTAGCAAGCAAAGAATCCACATTTTTGAAAAAAATACCCTTTTTGAAGCGCTTTAAATTTTCAAAATCCGCCTTTGCATATTCTAAGTCCTGTTTCAAAGATGTAAGAGTTTCATAGAGTTTACTACGCTCTACTTCCTTACTGCCCTTAACGGCTTTAACCTTACATGATTCTATCTCCAGATCAAGATGTGCTATTTCCGCTTCTACCGAAGCTATCTGTTTTTCAACTTCATCCATTCTCATTTGTATTTCTTCCCTGCTCATAATAATTTCACAACCTTTCGTGATGTATTTGTAATTTTATTATATCACACTTTTTGTGTTTGTCAATTATAACAATTTTATATTTTATACTTGTTGTTTTTGACAACCAAAGACAAATAAAACAGGGTTAGTTGTAAAATCACAACTAACCCCGATTGGTTCTTATTGAGTGCCAATTCACCCAACGCACTTTATTGACTTTTTAACCTCATATACATTCCAGGTGCCATCCTTATTCTTACGGACCTCTGCATTGCCTCCGGCATCAACTATCTTTTTAATAGCAGCAAGTACCTTTTCTTTCTGCTCATTACTCACCATAATGACACCTCCTAAATAATAACAAACATCTTATTTACAAGTTCTGTCATAGCAGATGAAATTTCATCAGCTACAACATCCGCAAAATCCTTAGATGCATATATCTGCAAGAAATTCTTCTGCATCAACCTTATTGTTTCATCGTATGTGATAAATGGTTTGTTATACACCATGTCAGTGATTCTTTTTATTGCAGGATTTCCATATGATAAGTTGAATGCCACTCTGTCCATTACCATATAAAATTTATCCGATGTTCCAAAATAGTGTCTAAAAATCAAATGTAACTTTTGAATTTTTCTTACGCTTGGTGGAAGTCCATCAAACACTGCCGGATTGATATCTGCAAATGCAAACTCCGTAATCTTCTGATTTGCATCCAATTCTGCGATTATCTTATCCAGTTCGACATCTTCCAAATTAGTTGCCAATGTCTTTACAACCTCTGATTCATATAATGTCAGAAACTTAGGAATATTGCTCTCTAGTACCTTTTTCAGCATCCCTTTCATATTGATGCTGAAATTCCCATAAACATAGGCATTTGTGGTATAACCCAACCCCATCTGTAAGTTCTCATAATAACGAACGACACTTCTACCATGAATCCTTCTGTCATCAGTAATTTGATAGCCATTTACAATAGCCTTGTCCGCAGTTAACATATTTTGAATATTTCTAAATTCATCAGCAAGTTGTATTGAGTCAACTTTGATTTCTACCGCAGGTAAATCTGTATTCTTTACTGTAACATAAAGCGGCTCCCTCACTCCTTTTGGAAGGATTCTGACCTGTGTTTCTTTCAGTATCTCGTCTATCTTAGTATACAGACCATTTCTTGTAAACTTATCTATAAACGGTGACTCAAGTTGTTTTAAAGCACATTGTATAGGGTCAATTTTTTCCTCCAAATATCTAATCGATAGCCACGTTGCACTGCTCTCCTTGAGGTGTGATAAATAACCCTCTATCGACTTTTCCATCGTGTTAATAGCATTTTCAATGTGAGCTGTATAATCTGCCTGTGTAAGTTCAACAGTTTCACGGTCTGCCTTATTAACAATGTTACTTAAAACTCTATCTGCTTTGGTAAATATCACATGGACAGGAACATCTAATCTCTGCGCCTTACCAATCTTTGAATTAATGGCTTCACAGCAATTTTCAATAACAACATCATGTTCTTCTAGGTTCATTAAAAGCAAAATACTATCCGGGTTACAGTTAAGTGCAATATCCAACGCATCTTTTACAGAATTATCATCCATATTAATCTGATTCAATCCCATCGTATCTCTCAAGCAAAAACGAAGAGGAATTTTATCATAAAACATCTCAATCAATTCATCTCTAGGTCTGCAGGCCATTGTCATTTCATCTACTACCAAGCTATAAGGTTCAAATGGGTCAAACAACGATTGTAATATCATTCCGCCATATGGAAGAATGTCATCCTCTTTTATGCTAAATTCACTAATAGCCTCAATGCCACTATTAGCCCCAAGACAAATATTAAGACGTTCTGTAATTAATTCGCCTATTGAATTCAGCCAGTTTTCATACTCTGTTCGAATTGCTTCCGGCAATGCCTGCCACATATCCTCCATAACAATGCTTCTGATTTCATCCAACGAAACCTTTCTCTTGTCTGGTTCCTTCTTCTTCTTCTTAACCTTATCATAGAAAGACTCCTCAGCATTCTCTATGATTGTAAGCGCTGCATTAATAATACTTTTAAACAAATCCATAGAAATATCATTTGCGATTTTCCCTAAATGGTAAGCTGCATCCGATGGCTCTAACACCGTAAGCATGACTTCTTCATTTATAGATTCCACAGTTTCCTCTGCCTCATAATCACACAAAGCAAACTGCTTTGCCAACATTTCTACTATCTTGATATGTATTGGCTTAGAAGAGAATGCCTTTCCCCTTATCTGAATCGAAAAGTATTCATTCTTCTCAATTCTTTCATCGAATAAAAAGTTGCACGGTATAATAGTGGTCTGACATTTATCCCCCACACCTACCAAGATAAACTTAATAATTTGATGATTAACCAATGCATAAATCAATGTGCTTTTACCAGAAGATGTTGGTCCTATGACAACTATCGACTGTGCTGTTTTGATTCTCTTATGCGCTTCTCCCGGCATAAGTCTTGCAATTTCTTGTTTTTTCATATAAAAAACCTCCTTGTTATAATCAGACATGACTATACAAGGAGGTTAATAAAATAAAAAAACCGTGCAAAAGTATGCACGGACAAAATTCTATAACCTCTCGCCGCATACTTGAAAAAGGCATGATGACCATCTTCGTGTACTCGTAATGACTTCGACTCAGCGTTTTCGTAGTTCGCATCTTGTTTCGTCATATCTGTAAACTGTATTATATAACGATTGGGTGTTCTTGTCAACACCCAATCGTTAATTTTTATAAAATCGAATTCAAAAATCGAACTTTTTATATTACATCAAATATTATCTTGTCAGTTAAATATGGTGTAAAGTCCTGATTTGTAGCCTTATCGACATATGGACTTTTCTTAATTTCTAATTTAATCAGTTCTGGTTTATCATTTCTAATCTTTAGGCTGTTAGTCTTACCTGTCTCATATGTAAACGCTTGTTTTGGAATCATAAATACAAGTACTTCTTTTGCATCTGCATCAAACAAAACAAATGTCCAATCTTCGTTTAATACATCTTTCGAAGGCTCCATCCAGTAATGCCCCCTTGGAGAATAACTAGCAAAATTGAATCTATTTGTTTTTACCGAAATTCCCCATTCCAATAACTGCTGCTTACATACATCTGCTTTTCCTTTTCTCATTATAAGCAATTTATCAAGCACAGACTTCTTTATAGTTTTTACACCTTCATTAGTTATTTGCGGAGGTGTTATCGCTTCGTTACTACCTTGCACAGCCTCAGTATTACAAGTTTCTTTTGTTTCTTTTGCAGTCACAATCTTACGAATCGCATCATAACCAAGAATATCTAAAATAATACGAATTTCTCTTAAATGTTTCTCATATTTAAATCTTACGCTTGAACTCAAATACGGGTCGATAGTTTCATTATTCTGTTCTTTGAACAATGGATACCCTTGTTTCTTAAAATACAGTATTAGTGAAGCCTCTAAATAATCAAGTTCTCCACCATTCCATCTGTTACTTGAATCGCAGAAGAATACAATTTCTTCCACAAAGTCCTTCTGTGGATCCTTTAAATGTTCCTTGATTCTAGAAGTAATCGCTGTATCATCTTTACGAATACCGGCCTGTCCTATATAAAATTTTCCGTTTCCGTAAAGAATATAAATGCTTTTCAATTTCTTAATGTCATCGTCATCTTTATATTTATCAAAATAATCCTTTGAAATTTTATAGCAATGAACATCTTCACCTAAATCAAAGCGAATCACTCCATCACTTTCACCTTCATACAAATTCATTTCATAGACCTTGCTGACAGCAGTATTAAGTTCCATCTAATTTTTCCTCCTGCACATAGAAAACAGCGTTGCCTTAGTTCTGCTGTCTTTCTGTAATATTCCAAGCGTATTATAACTCCAATCGACCGATATCTATCTTTCCTTTTGATAAATAGTGGTCGTATAACTCTTTTGCTGGGATGAGTCGAATTTGGATATTCTCCAACCCAAGCGCCTCCAACATCGGCATTCTGGCAGTACCCTTTTTTATTATTTCATCCTTCTCCGTAGGCATTAAAAAGCAATTCCTTACCACCGCTATATTATGAGCCTTGATGAAATCACGGTATGCAAGCTGATACAAATACTGCTTTGTAACATCTCCCACACCCGGATTATTACGAAGTGATTTTCCTTTTTCCAACTGCAAATTATAATACTTCGCATCAAATATAAAGAAATAGTCTACTCCATCAATCTGTGGAATGCTTATCAAATCCGGGATAAGCGTTTCAGCCGCATCCACCTCTTCCATATTGATACCCTTCCACTTTGGCTTTTCAATTATACTGATAAGGGAGTCCTTGCTATTTGCCTTATACTCCTCTGCCAAAGGCACAGACATCTTTAACTGACCAAGGCTTGTGTTTAACTTATTGTCAAACACTGCTGCACATACCTTCTCCCATACCGCATGATATGCTGTAGTGCCAAACATAGAAATGCCATCGTTTTCTTCAAGCATTCGTCTATCTTGGGATATGTATGTGTAGATGGTCTTTAAAAGAATCTGCCTGCGGGTATTAAATTGTATATTCAGTTCTTTTTGCAAACGCTCCAGGATATAATCCTTATCCCCAAAATCAAGCAATCTTTCCTCTGACAATTGCACCGTCTCAATATCAAATAAAACATCAAGCTGTGCCTTGCGTAGCTGCTTTGAACATTCTGTAAGAACACACTCATGGAGTCGTTTGAAATAATCCATATCGTCCTCTACGGTCTTTCCTGTGTACAATTCCATATAATATGGTCTGTTGTCTTGAATCATAGCAAAACTCTCATCTATGGTTTTGCCCCACAGAATTTCTCCATCTCCGTTAACCTCCACTACATCCTCACTGTTTGTGTAGATACCATATTCGTGGAAGTCGTTAAGCAGGAATAGGATAACAGCCAAAATATTAAAGCTACGGTTATCTCCGTCACCATTGAATATGTTGATAATCTGCTCCTCGGAATTACTGTACCTCTCAAGCACCTTAATTACCTGTTTCATTTCTGCTACAGGCTCTTTATCATTAGAAAGTAGGTACTTCGGATACACTTTGATGATTCTGCTGCCAGATGTAATGACTCCCACATAGGTAAATACATACAAGCAATCACCGCTCACAGCAGTTTCATCGGTAATCTCAATATCCTCATCAAGCAAATCGGACATTTCCAACTGTGCCATACTGTTCTTTACGCTCTTAAGCACACCGTAGGCTTTAAGGCTTTTTAGGAACTTCTCCACCCCGGCATCGTCAAAGGAAAAGATGTTCTTAAGTTCATTTTTGGTATAGCGTTTCTGCTCCCTAACGAAACTCGAAACTATCTTCATTCTCAATCTTCCTTATCGTAAAATACTTCTCTAAATGTAGGTCCAAAGATACCTGTACCAATCTTATCGAATGCCTCACATACAGAAGAATACTTTCCTGTGTCCGGGCAGCCATCAAAGAATCTATGCTTACCCTGTTTTACTGCATCTTCGTACAAATACATAATTACTTTGCTCTTGAACATCTCGATAAACTTATCCTTATCGATAATTATGCCATTTTCATTGGATGCAATTGCTTTCTTGGATAAGAAGAATGGACCCATCAGTTTATCTTCATTAATCTTGAAGTCACTGGATGACATTTTTGCATTAATGGCCTTGCGGAGTCTGTTCCATTCGATTGGCTCATCAGTTCCGGCAAGCATAATCCTACCAATGCCCTTAATCTTCTCTTCGTTCTCATTGATTCCAAGATACTCAAAATTCCATCTTCTCTTGAAAGCTGTATCCATAGGGAATACTCCCTGATCCGCTGAGTTCATTGTTGCCCATATAAACATATTGTTTGGAATACGAATACGCTTATAGCTTTCTGGAGAACCACCGAGTTCCTTTGCAAGATACTTTCTGATATCTTCAGATGCCTGTATTTCATACTCACTTACACCATCATCATCACGGTCAAGCAACTGGAACACATCTCCAAATACCGCAGCTACCTTTGCGCGATTGATTTCCTCAATCAATAACAAATGTGGCTGTGGTTTCTCTGTACGACCACTCTTAAGTGCCTCCACATACATTCTCATAAACGGTCCCGGCACATAACTATATTTAATAGTTTCTCCGTCATCACCCATTATAGGCTTGTATGTACCTACAAACTGTGAATAAGAATATTCAGGGTGGAATGTGACACGTTCAAAAGAACCATCGGAATTATTCATCATTTCTTCGCAGTCCTCTTTCAACTTATGACTCTTACCCGTACCAGGTGCGCCGAAGACAATACGATTTCTTTCATATTTTGTTGCAAGTGATGTATTAAATATCAAATCCATAATTTCCTCTTCCATCTCGGTTCTATCTTCGTCTTTTACATAAGTTCCACGGAGCAAGTCTGCAACCGCTGACTTATAGTCATTAAGTGTAAATATCGACATGGCAGTCATAAGCGATTTATGAAGATTGGATGACAGAACACTTCTGCTGATATTCTTCTTAAGCCATCTTACCTTTCTGTTACTCTTGTAATCTGCACTCTGTTCCGGGTATTCAATTTCATCGTAATAATAATCAGACTCAACTCTACCAATATGGAACACTGAGTTCTCTGCAAAAATAACATAGTCACCGATTTGCATATCGTTCAGGAATCTCCATACTTGGCCAACATCCTGTCCTTTTCCGCGAGCATTCTTTTCAAAATACTCATCGTAGAGATTAGCCAATTCTTCTTTACTGCTTACATCTGATAAATCTCCCATTGCAGACCATCCAATGCAGACATGAGGATTTTCTGTAGATAATGCTGTATTCTGCTGTTTAATATGCATACCAAACAAGCTATGATTAAAAACATCTTCAACATCATTATTGTTTTTCGTGCTATTCATTGATTCCTCATATGTCATCTCACTTTCCACCATACAAGCCATCTTACCAAATATCTTTTCACATTCATCCGATGAAAATAACAACTTAATTTCATCAACTAATTCTTCCTGCCTCTCTGCCATTGCACGAAGAATTGCATAAGCTTGTCTTTCAGTTAGTGCTTTTATCGCTTGATTTTGTTCTCCCCTTGTATTAGGACCAATTCCACCTGCATCATATGCATCAACATAAAATCTAAACTCTTCTCGTTTAATTACACCTCTTAGCACCAGTATCATCTTTAAACCAAGTCTAAAGTTTCTAGCATTTTTCTCATCATACCCTTTATCAAATGGCTCACTTGTAATCTGTGCTAATCCGATTAATCCTTTTTCCCAACTTACTTTATCGCCACCAAGTTGGATAAATACCTTTTCACCAACTTTCAGTTCATTTTCCAACTGATTCAACTGTTGAATTGTAATATCTTGACTACCAGCCTTTATGGCACTAACTAAGTCCACAGATGCGGGGTCTGATATTTTTAAAGCAAAAAAACTCATAATTCACACCTTCTTTCGTTCCTAAACAACAACCTTTGCAATCTGTTCAGCGATTCTCTTTATAACAGGAACAACAACACTGTTTCCTGCTTGTT
>CAYTWF010000077.1:0-12131 GCA_964441705.1 uncultured Butyrivibrio sp. | reverse complement strand
GGGAAGCAAGCTTACAAGACCCACGACCGCGAAGAACCCTGGGTCTCACGGAAGGATAATGCCCCTGCGACCCAGCCCACAGCAGCACAATGGGTCTCACGGAAGAATAATGCCCCTGCGACCCACGCCAGCTATAGCTGTGGGTCAGGCACAGGGAAGCAAGCTTACAAGACCCACGACCGCGAAGAATAATGGGCCTCACGGAAGGATAATGCAGCAGAGACCCACGACCGCTATAACTATGGGTCAGGCACAAGGAAGCAAGCTTACAAGACCCACGACCGCGAAGCACACTGGGTCTCACAGAAGAATAATGCCCCCACGCCCCACACCAGCGAATAACAATGGGTCTCACGGAAGAAGCAAGCTCCTGAGACCCATTCCGCCAACACACACTGGGTCTCACTGAACATTATTGCCCCCTAAGACCCACCGCCCAAATAAATCCTTTACATTTCTTTACAATTAAGGGTTGATATTTCAAACAAAATGGTCTAAAATAACATCATAAGTGGTGAAAAGTGGATGATAATGGTAGGAAGTGGTAGATTTCAAGTCTGAAGGCGTAGCCCCAGACCTTAAATGTCACAAAGTGAGAGAGGCGTGGTTAATGCAGAACTCATAGAGAACAAGCCAGATAAACCAACGGGAAAGGGGATGATAACATGTTCAAAGGTGAATATAATCACACGATAGACACCAAAGGACGAGTTATTGTTCCGGCAAAGTTTCGTGAGGTGCTGGGAGATTCTTTTGTGGTCACCAAGGGACTGGATGGATGTCTGTATGGATTTGCCAACAGTGACTGGGAAGCATTTGAGAAGAAGCTTGCTGAACTGCCAATTGCCAATAAGAACTCAAGACAATTTACGAGATTTTTCCTGGCAGGAGCTGCCGACTGCGATATAGACAAGCAGGGACGAATATTACTTCCAGGTGTATTAAGAGAGTTTGCGCAGCTGGAGAAGGATGTAGTACTGGTTGGAGTATCAAGAAGAATTGAGATTTGGAATAAGGAGAAGTGGGCAGAAGTAACGGACCAGTTTGACAATAATGTTGATGAAGTTGCAGCTAATCTGGATGAACTTGGATTTTCAATCTAGGAGGCCCAACCCCGGTAAGGAGCGTAAGAATGGAATTTGTTCACAGACCCGTCCTTTTAGATGAGGTAATTGAAGGACTTAATATCAGACCAGGCGGAATATATGTGGACGGAACTCTTGGTGGGGCCGGACATTCATATCACATATGCGAGAGACTGGGCGAAGATGGAAGACTTATTGGAATAGACCAGGATGAGGAAGCTATTGAAGCAGCAGGCACAAGACTTGAACCATATAAGGACAAGGTAACAATTGTCAGAGATAATTACTGCAATATTAAAAAGGTACTGGCAGATTTGAATATTTCAGGAGTTGATGGAATATTGCTGGACATAGGTGTTTCCTCACATCAGCTGGATGATGCAGACAGAGGCTTTACCTATAAGGATGATAACGCACCGCTGGACATGAGAATGGACCAGAGAATGCAGATGACAGCAGAGGATATTGTTAATGATTACAGCGAGATGGAGCTTTTCAGAGTAATAAGAGATTACGGAGAAGACCAGTTTGCCAAGAATATAGCCAAGCATATTGTGGCGGCAAGAGCTGAGAAAAGAATAACCACTACGGGACAGCTGACAGAGATTATTAAGGCAGCAATCCCAATGAAGATGAGAATAACCGGAGGACATCCGGCTAAGAAAACCTTTCAGGCGATACGTATAGAGCTTAACAAGGAACTTGAGGTTCTTGAGAATTCCATAGATGACATGATAGAGCTTCTTAATGATGAAGGAAGACTTTGTATCATTACATTTCATTCCCTCGAGGACAGAATTGTAAAGAACAAGTTCAGGGATAACGTTAATACCTGTACATGCCCACCGGAATTTCCTGTATGTGTGTGCGGCAACAAGCCAAAGGGCAGAATAATTACAAGAAAACCAATTGTTCCTACACAAGAGGAGCTGACAGTGAATAAAAGAGCCAAAAGCTCTAAGCTGAGAATATTTGAGAGAATAATTCAGTGACATATAATCCATGGAGGGAAAAAATATGGCGGGAAGATATAATGAAGAATACGTATATGGAAGCGAAGCTCCGGCAAGGAAAGCAGCCCCAGTTAGAAAAGAAGCTCCTGTAAGAGTACCAAGAAGACAGGAACATGAAGAAAGCAGATCAGAGAGATACGCAAGAGAAAATATCAGAAAGGCATCAAGATTTGGCGGGGTGTATACTTTGTTTATTACAGCAGCTGTATCAGTAATGCTTTTTGTATGCGTTAATTACATATCAGTTATTAATACTAGAACAGATAACAGTAAGGAGATAATCAAACTCCAGGAACAGCTTAATGATTTAAAAGAAGCCAACGACCAGACACAACTTTCAATTGACACATCAATAGACTACGATTATATTTATAGGGTGGCAACGGACGAGCTTGGAATGGTATATGCAGACCAGGAGCATGTTGTCAATTATAAGAGTGGCGAAAGTCAGTATGTTATCCAGTACAGTAACGTACCGGAGAAATAGACATGTTTGAATAGGAGTAAGACCATGGCAGCAAAGAAACAGATAGAAAGCAAAAAATTCACGAACCGCATGAAGAAAAAGCTTTTATCTGTTTTTTTAATTGCCGGAGGTCTGCTCCTTTTTTTATCCATAATTCTTATTAAGACCAATACAAGCAAGGGCGAGGATTATTCCAAGGCAGTATACAACAATTTCACATATGACAGTAGAACAATTCCGGCGAGACGTGGAGATATTACAGACAGAAACGGAACAATTCTTGCGTACAGCACTAAAGTGTACAATATGATAATTGATGCAAAGGTTATACTATCGGATGAGGACTATAGAAAACCAACTGTTGCAGCACTTGAGAAGTATTTTCCGGACCTTGACATCAAGGAGGTAGATACCTATCTTGATGACAATGAGCAAAAGACCTCTAACAGAAGCTCATATAAGCGTTTCTTAATGGAACTGACAGCGGATGACATTGCTGATTTTGAGGAGGCAATGAGCGACAAAAAGTCCAATATTAAGGGCGTGTGGTTTGAGGAGGAGTACAAAAGAACATATCCCTTCAACACCCTTGCGTCAGATATGCTGGGCTTTGCCAGTGAGGCAAATGGTGGTGAGCTGGGAATTGAAAGCTACTATGAATCATATCTGGCAGGTATTGACGGAAGAGAGTATGGCTATATTGACAACAGCGCCTACAGCTCTCACGTAATAGCACCGGTAAATGGTGACACAGTAGTATCAACAATTGATTACAATATACAGAATATAATTGAAAAAGCAATTAAGGATTTTAATGATGAATATGGTTCTGAAAGTACAGCAGTAATGGTAATGGACCCTAATTCCGGAGAAATACTGGGAATGGCTGATTATCCTAATTTTAATCTTAATGACCCAAGAGATTTATCAGGTGTATATACTGAGGAAGAGCTGGGGGCAATGACTGATAAGGAGAGAGTAGAAGCTCTTTTTGATGTATGGAGTAACTACTGTGTATCCTCTATATATGAACCGGGTTCAGTATTTAAGACACTTACAGTAGCAGAAGCACTTGAAGAGGATGTATATAACCTTAAGGACGTATTTACCTGTGACGGTGTGGGTATATATAACAGCGCCAAGATTTTGTGCCACGGCGGAGACGGACATGGAGACCTGACACTGGCAGGAACTTTAACTGAATCCTGTAATGATGCATTAATGCAGATTGGTATGGGACTTGGAGTTCCAACCTTTACAAGATATTTTAATGTATTTCAGCTTGGAAGTAAGACAGGAATAGACCTGCCGTCTGAGGAAAATGGACTGCTCATAAAGGCTGAGGATATGATGGACGTTGACCTTGCAACCAATTCCTTTGGACAGAATATCAATGTTACAATGACACAGATGATTTCCACGTATGCGTCATTAATTAATGGAGGCAGCTATTACCAGCCTCATACAGTTAAGGAAATACAGAATTCGTCAGGCGAGACTGTGGAAAAAATACAGCCGGCACTGGTAACTAAGACTGTATCTGAGGACACCTCCAAGACAATTCGTGAAATGCTTCGTGCGGTAGTTGATTACGGAACCGGCGGATACACCTATCTTGAGGGCTATTCCATTGGCGGTAAGACCGGAACTGCTGAGAAGCAGCCTAGAGATAAAAAGAATTACGTTGTATCCTTTATGGGCTTTGCACCTGCAGAGGACCCTGAGGTGCTTATATATGTTGTAGTAGACTCTCCAAAGGCCGATGATTTTGATTCATCATGGGCAGCACAGGTGATATCCAAGCAGATTTTTCAGGAGCTTTTGCCATATATGGGAATTATGGCTGATAATCCGGACTATAACGTGGAATTCTCACTTGATGCAGAAAAAATGACTCCTGTAGTTAAAAGAGAGTACGTAGCATCTAAGCCTGAGACTACACTTCCTGATGAACAGCCTGCAGATTCCTCGGAGGCTCCAACACAGGAGGCTGAGACTGAGGGCGAAGGCGACGAGAACCAGGACAATCCGGAGGAGACAACTCCGGCACCGGACGCACTTCCAGAGGAGACAACTGTAGCAGAAACACCACCGGAGGAATCGCCTCCAGAATAAAGCAGATAAACAGGCATACATTATATAGACGGAATATATAGTGGTGCATATGAAAGCTAATAGAAGGCATCGTAAAAAAATAAGGGTTTGCGCAGTAGCGTCACTTGTAATGCTGACACTGCTTATTGGGCGTCTTGACTATCTGGCTGTATTTCGGTCAGAGGAGCTTATGGCTGCGGCTGCAGACCTTCACGAAAGAGAACGTGTAATTAAGGCACCAAGGGGACGATTAATCAGTGCAGATGGAACTGTACTTGCCACCAACGAAACGGTATGTACAGTGTCAGTTGTACATTCTCAGCTTCAGGACCCTGAAAAAGTAATCGATATTTTATCCAGTGAACTGGGAATGAGCGGCGAAAAGGTGCGTTCCTATGTGGAAAAAGTGTCCTCCATGGAGAAAATCAAGTCCAATGTTACCAAAGAAACCGGGGACAGAATACGAGAGTATAATCTTCCCGGCGTTAAGGTTGACGAGGACAGCAAAAGAACCTATCCCTACAATGAACTTGCTTCTAAGGTACTGGGCTTTACAGGTGCTGACAATCAGGGAATTGTGGGACTTGAGGTTTCCTATGAAAACACTTTAAAGGGAACTAACGGACTTATTCTTACAGTTACAGATGCAGCAGGCGTGGAGCTGGAAAATGAGGCAGAGACCAGAGTTGAGCCTGTTGCAGGAAAAGATTTGTACCTGAGTCTGGATTATAATATACAGTCATATGCAATGCAGGCAGCCCAAAAAGCCTATGAGGCTAAGCAGGCAAAAAGTGTCTGCATTATTGTTATGAATCCCCAGAATGGTGAGATTCTTAGCATGGTTAATTATCCGGAATACAATCTGAATGACCCTTTTACCTTGAATTACCAGCTTGAGGAGGAAGTGTCAGATGAAAAAATACTTGAGCTTCTTAATGGTATGTGGCGTAATAAGGTTATAAATGATACATACGAACCGGGCTCAACCTTTAAAATTGTCACTGCCACAGCAGGGCTTGAAACTGGGGCAGTATCACTCAATGATACGTATACCTGCACGGGAGGAACAACTGTGTCGGGCAGACGTATAAGATGTGCCAAAACAACGGGGCATGGTCCGGAAACCTTTGCCACCAGCCTCTTTAATAGCTGTAACCCAGCTTTTATTACATGGGGACTTAGAATAGGAACTGACAATTTCCTTGATTACATGAACAGACTTGGCTTGATGTCAGTAACAGGTGTGGACCTGCCGGGAGAAGCCTCGACAATAATGCATAAGAAAGAGGATATCAAGGAGCTGGAGCTGGCGACAATGTCTTTTGGCCAGTCCTTCCAGATAACTCCTCTGCAGCTGCTTAGGGCAGTAAGCTGTGTAATTAACGGTGGAACACTGATTACCCCGCATTTTGGAGTAAAGACTGTGGACGCAGCAGGCAATGTGGATATACTTGAATATAATACGAAAAAAAATGTTCTCTCTACGGGAACATGTGATACAATGAAAACACTTCTAAAGGGAGTTGTTGAGCAGGGCGGTGGAAGCAAATGCTATATTGAAGGCTATTCCATTGGCGGTAAGACGGCAACCTCACAGAAGCTGCCAAGAAGTGCGGCACGCTATATCAGCTCATTTATTGGCTTTGCACCGGCGGAGAACCCTCAGGTTATTGCAATGTGTCTTATTGATGAGCCTCAGGGCGTGTACTATGGAGGACTTATTGCCGCTCCGGTAATTAAAGAGATTTACGAGAATATTTTACCTTATCTGGGAATAGAGAGAACCACACAATGAAAGGACATAGAGAATGGATATCAGAAGAAAAAAAGTTGTAGTTGTAGGTACTGGCGTAAGCGGAGTTGGGGCTGTTAAGCTTCTTGGACAGACAGGCGCAGACATTATATGGTATGATGGCAATGAAAAGCAGACAGTTAAGGCTGTAGAGGAGAAGCTTCCAAAGGGAGTTAAGGCACAGATAGTTATTGGTGCAATGCCTGAGGAAATTGTAGCAGCAGCGGACCTTCTTGTAATCAGCCCGGGTGTGCCAATTGACAGCGACATTGTAATGACCTTTAAGAATGCAGGAGTAGCTGTATGGGGCGAGATTGAGCTTGCCTATAATTTTGAAAAAGGAACTGTATTTGCCATAACAGGCACTAACGGCAAGACCACAACAACCACACTTGTTGGAGAGATTATGAAGCGTTATAATCCAAAAACCTTTGTTGTGGGCAATATTGGAACCTCATATCCGGGAGAGGTGCTAAAGACTACCAGTGACAGCGATACTGTTGCAGAGATAAGCAGCTTCCAGCTTGAGACAATACATGATTTTGCACCGGTTGGAACAGCAATTCTTAATATTACACCGGACCATCTTAACAGACATTATACTATGGAGAATTATATTGCGGTAAAAGAATCCATAACTAAGAATCAGCCTGACAATGGCTACTGTGTTCTTAATTATGATGATGAGGTCTTAAGAAAATTTGGTCAGACAATTAAGAACCCAATCTTTTTCTCACGAAGAGCAATACTGGAAAAAGGCGCATATCTTGAGGATGGAATAATAAAATATAATGATGGCTTTAATATATATGATATTGTCAGAACTGATGAAATGCATCTTTTCGGCAATCATAATTATGAAAATGTTATGGCTGCTGTGGCACTTACAATTAATGCAGGTGTGCCGGTTAATATTATCAGAGAGACAATCAGGGAGTTTCAGGGAGTTGAACACAGAATTGAGTTTGTAAGAGAACTAAATGGTGTGGTATACTATAACGATTCAAAGGGAACCAATCCTGATTCATCAATCAAAGCACTTGAAGCAATGAGCCGGCCTACAATACTTATTGCAGGCGGTTATGATAAGCATAATGAATTTGATGAGTTTCTTGATGCATTTAAGGATAAAGTCAAGCTCCTTGTACTTCTTGGCGTTACTGCTGACCAGATTGAACGTACTGCAAGAAACCATGGCTTTAGCAATATCGTAAGAGTGGAGTCTCTTGAGGAGGCTGTTAAGGTATGTGCTGGCAATGCTGCTTCTGGAGACGCAGTGCTTCTTTCACCTGCCTGTGCAAGCTGGGATATGTTCAAGAGCTATGAGCAGCGTGGTGAGTTATTCAAGGAATATGTAAACAGATTATAGAGGTGTAGTGGTGGCAGAGCTTAAAGCAGTCCGCGGGGAGAGAACCGGGACCACAACTTTAACTAAACAGGGCAGATTTTTTGACTTCAGTATGCTTATTATTGTACTGGTACTTGTGGCCTTTGGTCTTATTATGGTCTACAGTACCAGCTCTTATAGTGGAGTTCAGGATGCAGGGGATTCAGCCTATTATTTCAAAAAACAGATGGTATCAACGGCAATAGGACTGGTAACCATGCTGCTTGCAACGCTGATTAACTATCATGTATGGTATAAGCTTGCACCAATAATATATATTGGAGCAATGTTTTCTGTAGTTCTGGTATTATCCCCTCTGGGTCATGCTGTAAATGGTGCCAAAAGATGGCTTCGTTTCGGAGGAATTTCATTACAGCCTGCGGAGATTGTAAAGCTTGGAATAATTATTGCGCTGGCGGCCTTTGTGTGCTACAGCGGTAAATACATACAGAAATTTCGTAATAATCTTGTATTTCTTATTCTTACAGGAATTGCAGCAGGACTTATTTTCTTCATAACTAATAACCTCAGTACCGCAATTATTATTGTGGGTATTGCATATATTATGCTTCTTATCTCCAATCCAAAGCCTAGATGGCAGATAGCTTTAACCATTGTTCTTGTGGCGGTGGTGGCCTTTGGCCTTATTATTTTCTTTAAAAAGGCTGAAAGCAGTGAGGGGTTGGGCTTTAGATTTAAGCGACTGCTTGCCTGGCGTAATCCTGAGGATTATGCAGGGGATACTGGCTATCAGACACTGCAGGCACTTTATGCCATTGGTTCAGGAGGCTTTTTTGGCAAGGGACTGGGACAGAGTATTCAGAAGCTTGGTTTTATCCCAGAGGCTCAAAATGATATGATATTCTCTGTTGTATGTGAGGAGCTTGGACTTTTTGGTGGAATTTGCCTTATAGTGCTGTTTATACTGCTTATCTGGAGATTTATGGTAATTGCCAACAATGCTCCTGACCTGTTTGGCTCAATGCTTGTGGTGGGTGTTATGGCACATATATCCCTTCAGGTTATTTTGAATATTGCAGTTGTAACCAATACGATACCTAATACCGGAATCACACTTCCTTTTATCAGCTATGGAGGTACATCAGTTATGTTCCTGCTGATTGAAATGGGTATTGTACTGAATGTATCCAGACAGATAAGGATACCAGTGACGGTCAGGAAAAATAATTAATTAATGAACATATAATGTCCCCGCAGCATATAATTACATATATGAGTATGTGTATAGGGGACGTATATGCCAAAGCTTCTGGTAAATGGTGGTAAAAGACTAAGTGGTACAATAGATATTCAGGGAGCCAAAAATTCAGGTCTGGCGGTGCTTGCTGCTTCCATACTTACAGATGAAGAGGTAGTAATCCGGGGATGCCCTGATATCAGCGATGTAAGGCATATGCTTGCAATACTTGGAGAGCTTGGCTGCGACTGCCGATATGACAATGGATTGGTATATATTAACGCCGATGTGACAACAACAGTTCCATCGGCGGATTTATGTATAAAGCTGAGAGCCTCGGCAATTCTTATGGGTGCCATGCTGGCTTCGGCGAAGGAATTTACGCTTCCGTATCCCGGGGGCTGTAATATAGGCAAAAGACCGGTGAATTTCTACATTGATGGTCTTGAACACATGGGTGCTGTTATTACTGAAAAGGATGGAATGCTTCATGGAAGCTGCGAAAAGCTTACCGGCTGCACCTATTCTTTTGCTTATCCAAGTGTTGGCGCTCTGGAGACCATGATTCTGGCTGCGGTAACAGCAAAGGGCATAACAGTTCTTAACAACTGTGCCAGAGAGCCGGAGATAGTGGACCTGTGCGAATGTCTGTACCTTATGGGCGCAGATATATATGGTGCGGGAACCCAGACAATTGTGATTCATGGCGTTGACAGGCTTGGCGGCTGCACCTACATGCTGCCCGGAGATAGAATTGCAGCAGGAACCTACATGACTGCCTGCGCAATTACAGGTGGCAATGTGAAGATTAACAACATAATTCCCCACAGAGTCAGGGCATTATGTGATATACTGGCAAAAAGCGGATGCCACATAGCTTCGGATGACAGAAATAACGCCATTACAATTGTCTGCGATAATATAGTTAATTGTATTCCCTATATAGAGGCGGGACCTTATCCAATGTTTCCAACAGACCTTCAGCCAATAATTATGGCACTGGCCCTTTACATGCCCGGAACCTGTGTTATCAGTGATAAGGTATTTGAGGAGCGCTACGGTACAGCATATGAGCTTAACCGTCTGGGCGCAGGAATCCTCATTGGAGCTGATGGGGCGGTTGTTAATGGCAAAGTGGCGCTTAATGGCGGCGTGGTTCATGCAAGAGACCTTCGTACAGGGGCAGCTCTTGTGATAGCATCCCTTGGTGTGGGCGAAACAGTAACAATAACAGGCTGCGGCAACATAAATCGTGGATACGAGGACATATGCCGGGACCTTAGAATGCTTGGAGCAGATATAATATGGCAGGAAGAAGAAGGAAAAAAAGAATAACTCCGTGGATAATCATTCCGGTAATTCTGGTTGTGGTGGCTGTGGGCATCATTGTTTTTATCAAATATGCTTTCAGTATTACCACAATTAATATAACTGGCAGTGACAGATATACCTATGATGAGATGTACCGATATATTTTTGCAGACAGAAATGACAAAAACATGCTGCTGTTCAAGTACACTGACGGTAAAGCGGCAGACTATGATATTCCATTTGTATCCAAGGTTAATGTGGATATGAAGTGGCCTCACACACTGGACATAACAGTGTACGAGAAAACAATGATTGGTTATATAGCATACAAGGGCAGCAATATGTATTTTGACAAGGACGGAATCATTGTGGAGAGCTCTACAGATGTTACCGAGGGAATTCCTCTTGTAACGGGACTTGAATATAACAGTGTTGTACTGTACAATAAGCTGGACGTTGAGAATGAGGGTGTATTTACATCGCTGCAGAACCTAAGCCAGTATCTGTCCAAATATGGAATTACTGTAGATGAAATAGTTATTAATTCAGACAACAGCCTTGAACTTAGAATGGACAAGGTTCATATTCTTCTTGGACAGGATGACAATGATATGGGAGAAAAGATTTTTGAGGTCAACTGTATGCTCGAACAGATTAAGGGGCGGGACGGTGTTCTGGACATGAGCGAGTGGAGGGGAGACGATTCCTACATCATTTTTAAAGAAAATGAATCATAACCCGTAAAAAAGAATAAATTTGTAGTTGATATTTTAGTCAAATAATAATATTATATAAATATGTGTACTGATAAGACTTCTATATTGATTGTAGATATCGCGAGGAATTATTTTCGCACAAAATAGATGAGTATTTTAAGGAGGACAGGGATTTGTTAGAATTAAGAACTAATGAGTCAGATGCGTCTGCGAAGATTATCGTAGTAGGCGTGGGCGGAGCTGGTAACAATGCCGTTAACAGAATGATTGATGAGAATATTTGCGGAGTTGAGTTTATCGGAATTAATACTGATAGACAGGCTTTACAGTTATGCAAGGCTTCAACAGCAATTCAGATAGGTGAGAAGCTTACTAAGGGACTTGGCGCAGGTGCCAGACCTGAGGTTGGCGAAAAGGCAGCTGAGGAGAATACAGAGGAATTAACTCAGGCACTTAAGGGTGCTGACATGGTTTTCGTTACCTGTGGTATGGGTGGCGGAACCGGTACAGGAGCTGCTCCTGTGGTAGCCAAGCTTGCTAAAGAGATGGGAATTCTTACAGTTGGTGTTGTAACCAAACCTTTCAAATTTGAGGCAAAGGCAAGAATGACCAATGCAGTTACAGGTATTGAGAAGCTTAAGGAGAGCGTTGATACTCTTATTGTTATCCCTAATGATAAGCTCCTTGAGATTGTAGATAGAAGAACTACAATGCCGGATGCTCTTAAGAAGGCAGACGAGGTTCTTCAGCAGGCAGTTCAGGGAATCACAGACCTCATTAATGTTCCAGGTCTTATTAACCTTGACTTTGCCGATGTTCAGACAGTAATGAAGGACAAGGGTGTGGCTCATATTGGAATTGGTACAGCCAATGGAGACGACAAGGCCATTGAGGCTGTTAAGCAGGCTGTTGCAAGTCCGCTTCTTGAGACAACTATCGAGGGCGCTACCCATGTTATTATCAATATCAGTGGTGATATTGGACTTATGGAGGCCAATGAGGCTGCCAGCTATGTTCAGGAGCTTGCCGGAGATAATGCCAATATTATCTTTGGTGCTATGTATGATGA
>CAYTWF010000076.1:0-12348 GCA_964441705.1 uncultured Butyrivibrio sp. | reverse complement strand
TATTAAAGAAATTTGCATAGTACCTAAGAACCCCACTGCTTTAGCCGTGGGAGTTTCAGTAGAGAGGCAGGAGGAAAAGCATGAAAAAACAAATGAAAAAAAGAAGAAAATTTTATAGAGGCGAAATATACTATGTAAATTTAGATGGGATAGGGTCAGAAGAAAGAAAAAAAAGGCCGTGTGTTATAGTTCAAAACAATATAGGCAATAAGTTTTCACCAACTACTATTATTTGTCCTATATCACACAAATACAAAGAAACAAAACAACCTACGCATATTCGAGTTAATAGTAAGATAGTTACAAAAAAAGTAACTGGAACTATTATGACAGAGCAAATTAAAGTTGTGGACAAAATGAGAATAGGAGATAAACTTGGAGAACTTACCGAGCTTGGAATTGAAAAGTTAGACAAAGCTATTAAAATTTCTCTTGATGTTCAAGACTAAAATTTGTCTTAATATGCACAAAGCGAAGCTAGAAATCAACAATATATATAAGTAAAATTTGCAACAAGAATTAAGCTTAAAAGATGAGATGATGTTGATACTAGGCAAAGGAGCTATAATTTTGGAAACTTTAAATAGTTTAAATAGACATATGAGAAATACAGGAGAAACAGCTAGTGATTTTGGAACTTACCTAAAATTATCTTATAAAGAAATTGACGACCTTTATGTATCTGGGATACTACATGATGTAGGAAAAGTATATGTTCCAGAAGTCATTTTAGATAAACCTACTAGACTTAGCAAAAAAGACTTCGAAGAAATAAAAAAACATCCCATATACTCAAAAAGAATAATTTCAAAAAATAATTATAACTATAAAATTATTGAAGGAGTTTTGCAGCATCATGAAAGAATAGATGGGAAAGGGTATCCACTAGGAATTAAAGGAGATAGAATTTCTGTTATTGGAAAGATACTTGCAATCTGCGATTCCTATGATGCTATGATAGGTAAGAGAGTTTATCAAAGTCAAAAAAGCAAGCAAGAAGCCTTAGAAGAAATAAGGAAAAACTTAAGAACTCAATTTGATGAGGAGCTAGGCTTATGTTTTTTAAAATTTGCTAGTATTTCTCTTTAACAAAAAAAAGATAAACAGACAATTAATCTGTTTATCTTTTTTCTTCTATATTAAACTCAAAAGACCTATCTTTAAATCCTACATTGTTAAAGCAGTGTACATTTCCCAAGAAGTCAAATTGAAAAATAGCTTCAGGAAAAGGTTTTTCTTTTAGTCTTTTTAAAGTTGTGTAATAAACATTGTCTACGACTACCAAGTCCATTATCTTTAAATCTCTATAAAGCTTATCTATAGACTCTGCCACAATAAGATAAGATATTTCTCTACCAGCCCTTTCCTTAAAATATACCTTGTTTATATTTAAAAAGGCAATTTTTTTAAGAACACTAAAGGGTTCTGAGTAATAGTTATCAACTAAAAATTCCTGCGCTTTTCCTTTTTCAACTTTTATTTTGTTATTTTCATCTATTTTTCTAATATAGAACTCATATTCAACTCCGTTAAAAATCTTCTTAAGGCCATCACCATGCCCAACGGAATATCCATGAGTGGAAATTGTATCTGATATTTCACTTGATATGTTTTTTATTTCAACATCTGAGGACAGAATAAACCTGTTTAAAACTCCTAAAAGCTCTTCACTTGTTCCCACATATATTTCAAAGTCAGAATCTACTTTATCCATAAGCCTAGCTCCAAGAGTATGCTTAACAAGGTCAACTCTTGCTTTTGGATTAGAAGTATTTTCAACTATAAATAGAACCACTACTTTTCTTTCTATATCCTGAAATTCGCTAGAATCTAAGAAACGCCTATAATTATCCCATTTTTCATATAATTGAGCCTTGCTTTCTGTTGCCATATCCATTTCAAGGAAAAAATCCACATCTAAAAGCCTCAAAAGTCCATCTGGTCTTATGTTTCCTAGTTCAGATATATGCTTTTCATCCAGGTATTTATAGTGAACATCATGTTCCTCTAGCTTAAAATTAATCATAAAATCATTTAAACTTAATTGGTGACTAATATATCTTGGAGAAATATCTAATTCAAAAGCTCTGTAGTAACCTCTTTCAACTACCTGTCTTTTATAGTCAAAGACGTTTGTAGGCAGGTTATAACAATCTCTTATAACGTTTATTCCCTGGTTAGTTAAAAAGTAAACATCCCCTTCAGGATGGTTTTTCACAGTAAGCACATCAAGTTGAACTAGTTCCCCTAGTTTTCTTTTGCAGTAATTATCGCTAACTACTTTATCTGGTGTTTTTGTTGAGTACATATAATGCAATTTATATATTTGTTTTGTTGTTAAGCATCTAAAATCATAAATAGACTTTAAAGCTTCTATATCTCTATTTGATAACACTTTTAGAATGTCATGAACATTATCCACCTTATCACTTCCTTTGCTTTGTATACTATATTATACAAACATGTTGTAGTAATTATAACTAAACAAGGCTTGCAAGTTTAACTTTCTGAAATAAAAAAAGCCCCTCTTAAAAGGGAGCTTTTTATTTTTCTTCATCTTTATAGGCAGAAACAAGATTTAAAAGTTCTATCGTTTCTATGTGCTTGTTTTCTTTCCATTCCATATACTCTATATAATCTATTAGATTAATTAGCCTTTCTTTTTTACCAAGGCTAAGACTTTCTTCATTTTCTTCAAAGGAAATACTGTTAGAGAACATTAACTCTCTTAAACTTTTAGTTTCAAAGCTATCTATGTTTGCCCCTGCAGCAACAAGCAAGGTGTTTATATTAACGTCTAGTGCATTTGCTAATTTTTCTATAATAGGATAGCTTGGAGCTTGTCTTTGGTTAAGTTCTATCCTGTTAATATAAGAAGCTGAAACTCCTGCAAGGTCTCCCAGCTTAGCCAAGCTAAGACCTCTTTGTTTTCTTATACTTGCAAGTAAAGAACCGAAATTATCGCTAACTTTTCTATCTATTCTTTTTTCCAAAATAGCGATTCTTTTCTCAAAAGACTCTTTTTCTTGTTTATAGTTGCTGTTTAAACTTTTAATTGCTTTTTTAGCAATTTCTATATCTTTCCTTTCACCTGTTTTGTCTGCTTTTTCTATCTTATAAAAAACTTTTCTTATTTCAGGGTCTTGCCCACTTTCAACAAAAAATCTATTCCACCAGTTTAAGCTTTCTTTATTAACATTTTCACTTTCTAGCTTAACTTTTTCCCAAATTATATCACAAACCTCTTGGTCTTTACAAAAGTTTTCATTTTTTAAAATTTCTACTATCTTTTCTAAATGGTAAGGACTTTTGTCTTCCTCAAGGTTTTTAATTTCTTTTGCAAGTAAATCTAAGTCTTCTATAGTTGTTTTGTTTTTTGTGAGGTTCTCCCATTCAATATTAACTCTTTTTATTTTATTATTCATAAAGTCCCTCCTGTGTTCATATTGCTAGATATTTCTAGCTTTTCCAACATATCGTTTATATATACAAAATATCATAATCTTTGTTTAACGTCAACAAATCTAGTGTTTTTTTACAATAATACCTAAGTTCAATCATTGAAAAAACTACACATTGTCTATAAATCTTTACTATATCCTGGAGGCATAAACTCCAAGTCATTACATTCTTTTATAGATATATCAATCATTTCCCTTATGTTTTCACTATTAAAAGGCTTAATAAAGCTTAAGGCTTTGTTTAAGTCGCTAAAAGTTATTTTAGACTTACCCTCCCTTAAGGATATTTCTCTGGCTTTGATGACTATATTCTCTATTTCAGCTTGTGTATATCCATCCATAGCCTTTGAAACCTCTGTAAGAGAGTTATCATCTATATCATATTTGCTTTTCTTTAAGTGAATAATAAGAGTTTCCTTTACTGCCTTCCTATCAGGTGGCAAAAAAGGTATTTTTTTATCAAATCTACCAGCCCTTTTTAAGGCTTCGTCTATTTTATTAGGATAGTTGGCTGCCCCTATCCAAATAATTTTCCCCCTATTACTTTCATCCGAAAGAATAGTAAGAAACATACTAAACAAGCTGCTGTCAACATTGTTAGACTGATTATCTCCCCTTGAAAAAACTTGGTCTATTTCATCTATAAACACTCCTACTGGGGCTATTGACTTTATGCACTTTAAAGCCTTATCAAACTTCTTTTCAGATTCCCCCACCCATTTGTCAAGAATCCTTGACATTTTAAGCTCTACAAAGTTTAACCCTGCCTCCCCTGATAAGCACCTAGCAAAATGAGTTTTCCCTGTTCCAGGAGGTCCAGTATAAAGAAGTCCTTTTGGAACTATTTTAGTATTTCCTGTCATCATTGGCTTTATTACAACTTCTTTATGATAATCTTTTAAATGTTCCTGCCCAGCAAAATGAGAAAAATCAACATTTGTATCCAAGATTTCTAAGACATCACCATATTCTTTTCTGATTAAATCATTTTTTCTATCTATTATGAAGTCTCTTCTTAGCTCTCCTTGATACTCTCCTTGAAGGTAAATATCTTCTATCCCTACTAAAGTTAATCCAGCCGTCATATTAGCCATTTCTTCTAAAGTTCCTTCATATCTAGGTGGAGCAGTAGAAGTCTCTTCTAAATATTTTAAAAAATCAAGTCTCTTGCTATAGTTTGGGAAATCTACTTTTATAAGCGAACTTCTTGAGTTTAAGTTTAACAAACTTCTATTAAGAGAGAAACTACTTTCTGTTAATAGAATTAACATATTGTTAGATTTAATAAACTCTTTTCCTTTAATCAGCTCTGAAAACTGGATAAAGTCTAATGCTTGCTCTGTATTCATCTGTGTTAAAGGAACATTAGGAAATATTTGCTCAGGATATTTTATAACAACAGCTATATTCTCCTTGTTTTTCATCTTGTTTTTTGTATCCCTAACTAAGTTAGAGCTATTGTTCAAGGTTAGAAAGTGAACTTCCTCAAAGCCTTGAAAGCAAAGGACTTCTGCAAGATAGTCGTCAAATAAAAAGTTAGGGGCAGGGTAATCGTCTATATTTCCATCTATTATAAAAAAATTACTTATTCCAGACTTATAGTCGTATATGATTTCTTTTGCCCATTTTGTCTCTATCATCTTTATCCCTTCTTTCCCTTCTTAAGTTGTTTTCCCTTTGCCTTTTTAAAATTTCCCTCTCTATTTCTAGCTTTGCTTTTCCTTCTTCTATGTCATAAAAAGTTCCATAAAATTCCTTAACACCATATTCCTTATCTTTACACCTATAAAGACTATCAATAGCACCTTGTAGGTGCATTTTTTTGAACATCATCCTATAGTTAACTTCATCAGAAAACTCTTGGACACTTACATACTTATCATTATAAAAAATTATATAGATGACCATAACAAAGGTTGAAACAGTTACAAGTATGCCCATGGGATGAAAAAGCCCCTGGAAAGCCTGGTTAAAACTTTTTAAATCCATAGCCCTAATCATTGTTCTTGTTAAGAAATTTGAAGAGAGTGTGCCAATTAGTATAAAGTAGCCATTAGTTACTTTAGAAACCATTTTATAATCTCTTCTGTAATAAGCCTTTATTTTTCCACGATATATTTTTGGCCTTAAAATGTAAGAGTACACTACAAGAATTATTAAAGACCAAAAGTCTATAGTTTTTATCAGGCTGCTATAACCGTCGTTATCAGTTAAAAATATTAAAAAAAGGTTGATAACCCCTGTGAATCCTAATAAAATAAAAAACTGCTCTAGGGTTAGTCTATCTTTTAAAGAAGGATGTTCTCTGTATCTTAATTTTTTATTGTATTTATTAACCTCCATAATTTTCTCCTTTACGTCTTATTTGAATTTCCATTAACTTAGAGTTCCTTTCCTGCCTCTTAGCTTAGCAGGGGAGTCATTTCTTTTCTTATCCTTAGCTCAATGTTTATATCCTCTGTTAACTGACTCCATAGAGATTTGGTTTTTTTACACCTTATTAAGTGAGAACTATTTATCTCATCTTGAATTTTCTTAAGGTTGCTAGTAGAAATATCTTCTAAATTTCTTATAATTGAGTTCATAACCTTTATGTTGGCATCTGTTTTTCTTGTTAAAGAGTATCTAAATGCATATAGAAGAATGTCGTCATTTACTATAATATCCTTTTCCATTTTACCCCTCCTTCTTTAGCTTGCATTTGTAGCCTTTCTTAGATAGTTTTCATAATTGACTAATCTCGCTTCATCTTCTGTTATTTTTTTGATTTCTTCCCTAATGGAATTGAAAAGTTTTTGATTGGCAAGCATAAGCATAATATACTTATTTTCGCCTGATTGCCTTGTTCCTAAGAACTCTCCTGCACCTCTAAGGTCAAGGTCTGCTTTTGCAATTTCAAAGCCGTTTGTAGTGTTTTCCATAATCTTTAATCGTTCGCTTTCTTCCTTATCTGAAAGAAGCATACAGTAAGACTGAAAACTACCTCTTCCAACCCTACCTCTTAACTGATGAAGCTGGGCAAGGCCAAACCTTTCAGCGTTTTGAATTGTCATTACAGTTGCATTGGGAACATTAACCCCAACTTCAATTATAGTTGTTGAAATAAGAATATCTATATTTCCCTTTGCAAAACTTTCAATAATTTCTTCAACTTCTTTATTTTTCATCTTCCCGTTAATCATTTCAATTTTTACATCTGTACCTTTATATACATCTTTAGCTTCTTCATATACTTCACTAACTGACAAAACCCCTTTCATAACATCAGCGCTGCTTTCATCTATTAATGGGCATACGATATAACATTGCCTACCCTTATCTATTTCTTTTTTCATAAAAGTATAAGAAGCTCTTTTATTTTTAACAATTGCTGTTTTAATAGATTTTCTTCCTTTGGGCAGCTGGTTTATATTGTAAACATCTGTACCTTCACCATATACAGTTAAAGCTAGGCTTCTAGGGATGGGAGTAGCGCTCATAGTTATTTTATGAACTTTGTCCTCATCTTTATCCCTTTGCAAAACCCCAAAACGGTGCTCTTCGTCAATTATGAAAAGCCCTTGATTTTTAAACTTAACTCCTTCTGAAATAATGGCATGTGTTCCAACTACCATATCTATTTTACCAGTTTTGACACCTTCTAAAACTTCCCTTTTTTCTTTTGCCTTAAGATTGCCAGATAAAAACCCTACACTATATCCCATTTGACTCCCTATTTCTTTTAATTCTTGGTAATGTTGGCTTGCAAGAACGTTAGTTGGGGTCATTAAGCTTGACTGATAGCCATTTTCCGAAGCTATTAACATTAATAAAAAAGCAACTATAGTTTTTCCACTTCCCACGTCTCCCTGAACTAAGGCATTAACTTTTTCGCCCTTCCTCATTTTAGAAAAAATGTCTCTAGTTATGTTTAGTTGGTCGTTTGTTAATTCAAAGGGTAAAGAATTAATGAAATCATTAATAGTATCTGCTTTACTCATGTCAATTGGAAGTAAGGTGTTGCTTTTCTCACTTTTTTTAGCTAAAACAGATGCAAAATAATACAAGTCATCAAATAATATTCTTTTTTTAGCTTTTTCAACTTCCTCCATAGATTTTGGTTGGTGGATATATTTAATGCGAGCCTCCGTATTTATTAAATTAAACTTAGTCAAGGTTTTATTATCTAAAAACTCTTCTTTGTCTATTAAAGTTATGGCTGTGTTTAAGCTATTTAACAAATATTTGCTACTCATACCGTTTATTTTAGGGTAAACTGGTATTATCTTTTTATACTTTTCCAAATCCTTGCTAAAAAACATAGGATTTAGTATTTGTTTTGCTCCGTACATTTCATTAATTTCTACTTTCCCACAAAAATTAAAAACTTCACCAACTTTTAACTCTTTTAGTACATATTCTTGGAAAAACCATGTTATAAAGAACTTTTTTTCAAATTTATCAGTAGCAGTAACCCTAACATACTTAGCTCCTGTGTCAATTTTTCTTACTTTGCCTATAACAGAGTAAAAGCCACCATCTTGAAGGTTATCTACCTTAGTATCATTTCGAAAATCCTTATATTCCTTAGGCAAATAGTTTACTAAGTCATCTAAAGTGTATATCCCCTTAGAGTTAAACTGCCTAATTTTTCCCTTATTTATTCCAAGTGTTGATATGTTCATTATTTTCCTCCTATTTGCCTTCTTATAGACTATATGTTATTATTATTGCCATATATACTATATATTATACCAAAGAAAGGGAAATAAATCAACAGGCTTAAGACTTTGCTCTTTTTTCCTTGTTTTCATTATATATTAAATGGCATATGCATATTATGTTATAAAAGCTTTAAAATTTGGAAGGGGTGAAAGAGGGGTGAAAGCTTGGGAGAATTAAAAGACTTATTTGAAATAACTCAGGAAGACTTTGAAAAAAAAGAAAAAAAGATTAAATCCCCAAAATTAAACACAGAAACAAAAGAAGAAAAAAAGATAAGCGCAGAAATAAAAAACACAAAAGAAATAAGTGAACCAAAAAATGAAAAAGAAAAGAAGAAAGTAAAAAAGCACTTCAAATACAAAGATGGCAAAGTTAAATACTCAAATATATTCAACAAAGAAATGAAGCCTGAGGACATAAAGGACACCATTAACATAAATAGAAACAGGGCTGATAAAAGTATATTCCTTCGAAATGCTTCTATTACTATATTAATTTTCTCAATTATCTTTATGTATTTTTACTATATAAGAGGAGATAGTTTTGAAAAAACGGAAAATCCTAAATCAGCCCAGGTAGAAGAAGGGCAAACCCAAGAAGTAACAGGCAGTGAAAATCTTAAAATAGAGGAAACTGTTAGCTCTAAAGAAACTATTAACCCTAAGGAAACCACTGACGAAGCTTTAATATATGAAGATTTTATAAATGAAATTAAGGCTTACAACTCTAAAGAAGTTGAAAAGGTTAACAAGTATTTAAGCATTAAAAGTAATAGAGTTTCTACTGTTGCAGACATAAAAAAATACAAAGAGAAAAAGGAAGATTTATATTTAAAGCTTAATAATTCTGCTCTTAATTTTGAAGCAGAGGAGTTTAGGCAGGCCGAGGACCTCTTAATAAGGTCAATTAGTATGAGTACAGAGCTACTAAGCTCGTTTGAAAGCAATAAAGGAAATAATGAAATAAAGAAAATACTAGATAGCTATTTTTAGAAAGGAGTGAGGCTTAAACCTAGCTAACAAAACCTTAGAATTTTAATGAATATCAAAAAAGCTATGAAAAAAGGAGAGAAGAAATGGAAAAATCAAAGAAAAAAGTAATTTTAACAAATGCTTTAATAATAATCTCTGTACTAGCAGTTGTCTTTGCAGGGATGCTTTATTTTAAGCCTTCTGATAAAAAAGCCGAGGTTATAAATGAGGAAAAAGAAGAAATAGTAGTAGAGAAAGTAGAAGAAAAAGAGAAAGTAGACAAAGCTAATATCTTATTTTTTGATACAGATAGCAGGGAGGTCATTCATCAAAAAAATGGTAAAAATAGTTCAGTTATGTTTTTAAATGGGGAAGAAATAGAAAGCGTTGATAGAGGCATTTTAAACATAAGAGGGCTTAAAGCTTATAAAACAGGAGGTAGACTATTTTTTGTAGACCTAGACTATGACACAGTTACAGAAGTAAGTGAAAATAACGGAGAAATAGTCACAAGGCTAATTCTTAGCAATGAAGATGTTTTTGATGATAACCCTATAAATATGGAAGATGTTTTTGATATATCTGTAAGTGGTGACAGCGTTTTTATAACTACTCATGGTGGGAGTGTAATAGAGGTAACAGAAACCAATAAGCAAAGATATGTAACTGGATTAGAGCCTAAAAATGTTTTCAAACTAGATGATAATATTTTCTTTATGGATAGGTCAGACTTAGTTAAATCTGTCAAAGATGAAGGTAGGTTAGTTGAAATTGAAAGATTAAATATAGGAGCTATGTTAAGCGACTTTAAGATAGACGGAGAAACCTTGTATGGGCTTAATATGTTTGGTGAAAAAGAAAATAAATCTGTTATAATGAATATAGACCTTAATAATTTCCTTGTTAAAGACATTATGCCAATAGAGGGGATAGATTCAAGGTTTATAGGATTTGAAGGAAATACAGCTTTTATCGGACAAGAAGAAGGAGTTAAAGAGGTAAACTTAGAAACCTTTGAACCTCTTAAGTCAATAAGTAAAGAAAAAAGCGAAAAAGCAGAATTTAAAAATGGTTACTTATACAAACTAAAAGGCAATAAAATTGAGCAAATACAATTAACAGAAGATGCAAGGGTGCTAGAAAAATATGAAACCAATTTAAACGACTTTTTTGTCTTAAATTAATTTTAGTAAAAACAATCCCCTATATTATTATAGGGGATTTAAGTTTGCAATTTATATCCTGCACTTTCTTTGCATACTATAAGGTATAACAAAAAAAAAGTGAACTAATAAGTTACATTAGAAGGGGGATTTTATTATGTACAAGATTAAAGCTAAGGTAAATGGGAAGGAAGAAGTTTTTTCAGGCTTGGTAATGAGTAGGGATGAAAACTTGGAGTTCTCAAAAAATAGTAATGAATTTTTAGATAGGTTCAGGTTTTCATTTAATGAAAAGGCTAAGAGGTTGGAGTCTTTAACCACTTCATCAGAACCTGGTATATTTATAGCAATAAAACTAAGCGACCAGCAGATAGATAAGCTAGTGAAAATAAAGAAAGAAACTAGGGGAATTATTATAAAGTTTGTTAATGACATTTTAAGTGGTAAAGAAGAGTTGCTCTTACTTGAAATGCCAGGAGACGACTATCCCTACTTAATAACAAGCGAAACTGCTTTAGATTCAAAGGTTAAATCTCCAAAATATGACGAGGCTATACAATATGTATTTTCAGACAAAGTATTAGAAGTTAACAATAAAAAAATAGACTTCCAGTTTAGCAACTATGAAGAGTTCCAAAGAGAACTTGGGCAAGAAATTAAAAAAAGAAACTTAAAAGCAAACTATGACTACAAGGGGCAAAAAGCTTTAAAGTTAAAATGGGGCGATATAGTTAAAAATAAAAGTGTATAAAGTTTAAAAAAATATCCCTACTGGGCTAAGGCACAGACAGGGGTATTTTTTTATCTTAAAACTAAGAACCTAGCAGTTGTGTTACTTTAGTATCATACTCAGTCCTAGCAATTTCTCCTCGTTCCATTTTATACTTTAGGCTTTCTAGTTCAAGTATATTGGAGAGATAATTGTCTCCTCTTCCATCAAAATTATTAAATGTAGAGCCTTTATGTTCTTTTGCATAATAAGAATTTTCTATAGCACTTAACATCCACCCTGTTAAAAAAATGAAACAAAAAAAGAGTAACTAGGAGGTATTTTAGTTACTCTTTTTATATGCTTAGTTCTAAGACCGTTTAATAAGCAGCCCTAAACTTAAACTCTATTTTTATTCTTCTACAAGTTCTTCCAAATCTGCCATTGTCTCATACTCTTCTAAAACTGCATCTTCAAGCTTTTGTCTAAAGTCATCAATGATAGGGTGTGCAACATCTAAAAACTCCCCACTATTAAGCTTTCTGGAAGGCATAGCTATAAAAAGACCTTTATTGCCTTCAATAACTCTAATCCCATGAACTACAAAGCAATCGTTGAAAGTAACTGATGTTACTGCCTTAAGTTTACTATCTGTGTTTATTTTTTTCATTCTAAGTTCTGTAATTTGCATTTAATTCTCTCCTTTTACTGTTTCTTTGATTTTTATTTTAACATTTATACTATAGTATACATATGCTCCTTCTTATATAACAAAATCCAGAAAATAATTGTTTTTATTTTTGCTTTCTTTAATTTTCTTTATATTCACTTGCTTTTTTAATTTTTTTATTAAGCTTTTTTTCTTCCTTGGTTAGCCTGCCAATCTCTTTGTTTATTTGAAGTATCTCATATTCTTTCAAGTCATTTTTCTTTCTTTGATTTACTATCTCTTTTAGTGTTTCTAACTTTTCAATAGTATTATTTCTTCTTACAATTAATCTTGTCAAACTAATCAACTCCTTTTATGTTTTTAAAATTATGTCAAAAACTATTATATTTTTATAATAGATGCATATTATAGTATATATAACTTGATACATCTTTTAAAAAGTATAAAAAAAGGGAAAGGTGATAAAATTGCTTTAGCGTAAAAACAAACAACAAAAGATTTCATAAAGGTAAAAAAAAGTAAAAAAATAAGAAAATAAAAACAAAACAAAGCAGGGGGAAATTATGAATAAGAAAATGATTATTATGGTTAGCTTATTAGCATTGTCAATGGTAACAGTAGGATGTGGAAAAAATAAAAATGAAAACGCTGAAAAGAAAGAAGTAACAGT
>CAYTWF010000075.1:0-12412 GCA_964441705.1 uncultured Butyrivibrio sp. | reverse complement strand
ATAATTCCTTACTGGTTGTAAGGGATATTAACCATAAATACATTGTAGTAGAAAGCGTGTAATATATGACATCTCAGGAACTGCAATATAACAAAATGACAAGAACCCCTGTTCCAAAGCTTGTACTTGAGTTGGGATTTCCAACCACAATAAGCATGCTGGTAACCAATCTGTATAACATGGTGGACACCTGGTTCATAAGCGGAATCAGCCTAAGTGCCACCGGAGCGGTTAATGTTGTTTTTGGACTAATGGCAATTATTCAGGCATTTGGATTTATGTTTGGTCATGGAGCAGGAAGCAATATAAGCAGACTGCTGGGAGCACGCAATATTGATAAGGCAAGAACCTATTCGGCAACCGGATTTTATCTGTCCCTTGGAGCAGGAACGTTTATTGCGGTGACAGGAATTATCTTCTTAAATCCGTTGTGCCGGCTGCTTGGCAGTACCCCTACGATTCTGCCATATGCGAGAACCTACGCATTCTATATTCTGCTGTCGGCACCGGCAATGGCGTCGAGCTGCGTTATGAATAATATTCTTCGCTATGAGGGCCGGGCGTCGCTGGCTATGATAGGACTGCTGTCAGGTAATATTCTTAACATGGCGGGAGATGCGCTGTTTATTTTTGGATTTCACATGGGAATTGCAGGAGCAGGATTGTCAACAATGATATCGCAGTATATTTCCTTTGGAGTACTGCTATCTTTTTACATATCAGGACGGACACAGAGCAGCTTTAACATCCGGTATTTTACCCACAGATGGGTGGACGTGTGGAATATTGTGAAGACAGGCTTTCCAAGCATGATGAGACAGGGACTTAACAGCGTATCAACAATGCTTCTTAACTGGTGCGCACTGCCATATGGAGACCCGGCAATTGCAGCAGTGGGCGTTGTAGCCAAGCTGTTTAATTTTCTGTTCAGTGTGGCGTTGGGCGTTGGTCAGGGCTTTCAGCCGGTTTCTTCATTTAACTATGGGGCTAAGAAATATAAAAGAGTACGTCAGGCATTTTTGTTTACGCTGCTGTTTAGTACAGGAATGATGCTGGTGTTTGGAATTGGTGGTCTGGTCTTTGACAGGGAACTGATTGCAATGTTTTTGAAAAAACAGGAGGCGGTGGATATTGCGGTATATGCCCTGAGAATCCAGTGCTTTACTCTGGTATTTGCACCTATGTGTATATGTGGCAATATGCTTTTTCAATCAATCGGAATGGCGGGGCGGGCGACACTGCTGGCCTCCCTTAGAAGCGGGCTGGTGTTTATACCTGTTCTGCTGGTACTAACCGCTCTTTTTCAATTAAGAGGAATTGAATGGGCTCAGTCAGTTGCGGATATAATTGCTACAAGTATTTCCATACCGTTTGTTGTGTCATTTCTGCGCAAACTCAATTAGCCTGTAACGTGGTACCTTGGGTCTTCCACAATGACCCAAAATGTGCTATTATAGGTTAATCGAATGGAGGACTACATGAATCAGATACTGTTAATAATCCCTGCGTATAATGAGGAGACCAACATTGAACGGACGGTAGGTAACATTATTGCCAATTATCCGGAATATGATTACGTTGTTGTGGATGATGGCTCCAAGGACCATACAGCAGCAATATGCAGGAAGAATGGATATAATCTTATTAAGCTCCCGGTTAATCTTGGGTTGGCAGGGGCATTTCAGACAGGACTTAAGTATGCACACAGATGTGGTTATAATTATGCCATACAGTTTGACGCTGACGGGCAGCACAGACCGGAATTTGTTAAGCCAATGCTTGATGCAATGAAGGATGGAGGCTATGACATAGTTATTGGTTCAAGGTTTGTTACCATGAAGAAGCCCCACAGCATGAGAATGCTGGGAAGTAATATGATATCAGCAGTTATAAGGCTTACTACAGGCTGCAGGGTCAAGGACCCTACCTCTGGAATGAGAATGTTCAGCAGGCGCATGATAAGTGAATTTGCTGTTAATATGAATTACGGACCGGAACCCGATACATTATCATATATGATTAAGAACGGCGCTAAGGTTACAGAGGTTCAGGTTACTATGGATGAGAGAATAAGCGGTCAGAGCTATCTTAATTTTTCCAAATCCATAGCCTATATGTTTAGAATGATTGTCTCAATTCTTTTTATACAGATATTCAGAAAGAGAATCAGACATAACGAAGAGGTGGTATAATGACACTGGTATTACGTATTGTTTTGGTGGTAGTCTCACTGCTTACAGCATTTTATATTTTTAGAAAGATTCGCCAGTCCAAGATGCAGATTGAGGATTCGCTGTTCTGGCTGGTGTTTTCCCTTATAGTATTGATATTCAGTATATTTCCACAGGTTGCAGACTGGTGCGCCCAGCTTATTGGAGTTCAGGCCACCTACAATTTTCTGTTCCTGTTGTTTATATTTATGCTGATTGTTAAAGCTTTCTCAATGTCACTTAAGATGTCCCAGATGGACCACAAGATATCGGAGCTGACCCAGGAGATAGCAATTAAGGACAAGCGTATTGAGGAACTGTCCGAAGAGACCCAGAATAATGAAAGCGAGGAAGAATGACATGAGAATTTTGGTTACAGGCGGTGCTGGCTTTATTGGCTCACATACATGTGTGGAGCTGCTTAATGCGGGTAATGAGGTTGTAGTAGTAGATAATCTGTATAATTCATCAGAGGAGGCGCTGAGAAGAGTTGAACAGATAACCGGCAAGAGTGTCAAGTTTTATCAGGGCAGCGTGCTGGATGCAAAGCTGATGGATGATATTTTTGCCAATGAGAATATAGATGCGGTAATACATTTTGCAGGACTTAAGGCGGTTGGAGAGTCGGTATCCAAGCCATTGGAATATTATCACAATAATCTGACTGGTACTTTTGTAATGCTTGAAGCTATGAGAAAATACGGAGTTAAGAATATTGTATTCAGCTCATCAGCAACGGTATATGGCAACCCACATGCACTCCCAATTAAGGAGGATTTTCCACTGGGACCGGTAACCAATCCATACGGTAAGACCAAGCTTATGCTGGAGGATATTTTCAGAGACCTGTATTATGCAGACAACAGCTGGAACATTATTCTCCTTAGATATTTTAATCCGATTGGAGCTCATGAAAGCGGACTTATTGGAGAGGACCCTAAGGGAATACCTAATAATCTTCTTCCATATGTAGCAGGAGTTGCAGTTGGCAAATACCCATTTGTAAGGGTATTCGGTAATGATTATAAGACTCATGACGGCACAGGAGTAAGAGATTATATCCATGTTGTTGACCTTGCCAAGGGGCATGTTAAGGCAGTTAATAAGATTGCAGAATGTGTTAAGGAGGGCAATGGCAGAATTCTTACCTATAATCTTGGAACAGGAGTTGGCTACAGCGTGCTGGATGTAATTAATGCGTTTTCCAAGGCGTGTGGCAAGGAGATTTCATATAAGATACTTGAGAGAAGGCCTGGTGATATTGATGCCTGCTATTCAGATGCTTCTAAGGCAAAGGAAGAGCTGGGATGGAGCGCAGAATTTGGAATTGAGAAGATGTGTGAGGATTCCTACAGATGGCAGACAATGAACCCTAATGGTTTTGACATATAATATTCATGCGAGGGAAGTGAATATATGATAACTGCCAGAGATATAGTTAACGTATATGATATTTTTAAGAAAAATATTAAGATAGAAGAAGATAAGGAAAGAAGCCTCTATAATGCAGAAGATACAGAGGTTTGGATTGACATACTCAGACAGAAGTCGTGGGCTCTTCGTGAGCTTATGCGTAAGAATACAGAGCTGATTGGACAGTATATACAGCCGTTGATGTCAGGGCGGGAGACCCTGACACCGGAGACGGCTGCAGAGCTGGCTAATCAGGTTTTTGTTTTTATAGACGAAGGGTATCATGACTTTTTGCTTGGCTTTGAGATGGGCAAGCTGGTGGAGCAGTATTACACCAGAAATTATGATGCAGGTATACTTATCAGAATCTGGAGTGTGCTTGGAACAGAATATCACAATATGGAGAATCCCGAATATGCTGTGCGAAGTGTAGAATATTATCATAAGGTAATAGAATATGCAGACCGGTATTTTGAATTCAAGGACTGGGTAGTGCGTAAGAGAATTCTGCTGTCCTTTTACAATTATACAATGGTAAAAGAACACTGGACACATACGGACTGTGATACTCTTGAGAAGGAGATTAATCAGGCCTTGGAGTTCTGGAGCAGGCCGGATGTGGTTGCACTTGACGGCGATAAGTACAATCTGAAAGAGCTTGCGGATGAGCTTAAGTACGATATGTATAATAACAAAATAACCCGTGACTCAGATAATGAGGAAGAGTTTATCAGAACCAACCAGCATTTTATTGAGAGTGGAATCAGTACCATTAAGGAGCTGTACAATGAGCGGTGTGAGAAAATAGGCAACCCTCTTGAAATGGAGGAAGAGATATACATAACCTATTATCATTGCCTTTTCTACCACGGAGAGATAACCAGGGATGAATATTATAACAAATATTATGAATATGTAGATTATGTATGTACATATGATGAGCTTAAGGACACAGAGGAACTGAGATACTATGACTCTAATTTCTTTACTGTATCCATGCATCATGTCCCGTTTATAATTAACATTTGCTATTCCCCACAATGGCACAGGGATGATAAAACGGCAATTGCCCAAAAGATGTTTCAGAACGTTCTGGATTTTGTAAGAGCGCTGCCTCATACCTATGATGATGCATTTGTTAACGGGGACTTAAGCCTCCTCCTTGAAAACCTTACCACAATAAAGGAAATGAGTGAAATCCTTAACTTCAGAACAGTTATGGAGATAACCATTAACAGGGAGCCGTCCACAGCAATTCATGCCAATATGGTTCGCAGGATAGCACTGAGACTTTTTTCTGAGATATATCATACTAAGCCTGAGCTTTTGATTGGCTGCCTTAATACAGGCAGTCTTATTGAAGTGATTGAGCATATTACGGAATTTGAGAATTATCTTTCAGAGGGTGCTCTTATACATGACATAGGTAAAATTGAGATATCTGATATAATTAACCGCCAGACCAGAATGATAACTGATTTTGAGTGGAAGATAATCAAAAATCACCCTCAGGCAGGTGTTAAAATGGCTGGACAGTCAGAATATCTCAAAAGATATATACCTGTAATTCTTGGACATCATAAAGACTATAATGGTAAGGGCGGATATCCTGAGGATTATAATAATGTAAAGGCCGATAACCGTTTCCTTGTGGATATTATAAGAATTGCTGACTGTCTTGATGCTGCAACAGACATGATTGGGCGCAACTATACAGAGGGCAAAAGCTTTGAAGAGGTTGTGACAGAATTTGTGGCAGGCAGAGGAACCAAGTATAATCCTGATATAGTAGATATTATTACAGGTAATGACAAGCTTAAGGAAGAGCTGACACAGATTCTGACAGATGGACGTGAGCAGACGTATTTTGACATATATCACAGATATTTTATTGAGGGCAAAGAGCGTGAGCTTATGCAGCAGCAGAAGGAACAGGCAGATGGTGCTACTCTGCTTAAGGTCTTCGGGCAGCTGTCAATACTCCTTGGAATAATAGATATACACAAGGATGATGAGATTAGAATTATTAAGGACATGAGCGCCAAGGGTGCAGCTAATACTGTAATGAAATATACGGATTTTATTAACAGGGCTATTATTCCGTATGTATACCCGGGAGACCGGGAATATGTGAGCAGGGCACTTGAATTGATTCTTATTGTACACAATCTTGAATCAGGTCAGCCGGTGTATCAGTCTGAATTCAGAATTAAGCTGGATAATACAAAAGAATATACATGGGTTAGAGTGAATTATCTTCCAGCAGATTCGACTAATGGCGATATTGTGCAGCTGGCAGTCTACATGGAGGATATTAACAGCTACAAGCAGGCGCAGGAGGAGACAAGGCAGATACTTGTTGAGGCATACAAGACAGCTAACAGCGCTAATGCCGCCAAAAGTGATTTCCTGTCCAATATGTCCCATGATATCAGAACTCCGATGAATGCAATTATTGGAATGACAAGAATTGCTCAGGAAAATCTTGCTGACCAGAATAAGGTGTCAGATTGTCTGAGAGAGATTATGACTGCATCAGAGCACCTTTTGGAGCTTATTAACGAGGTACTTGATGTATCCAGAATTGACAGCGGACGTATGGAGCTTACCGCCAAAAAAACAACTCTCAGCCAGATTCTTGAACCGGTGCGCACAATTATTCAGGGTCAGGCAGATGAACGAAATCACAGCTTTATCTGCGATTTCGGCGGAGTAGAAAATGATTGCGTATATACTGATGATATTCGTCTTAAGCAGATACTTCTTAATCTTTTGAGTAATGCAGTTAAGTATACAGAAAATGGCGGAAATATTGAATTCTATGTATCCAGAGGCCAGCATATTGGCAGTAGCTCTAATTACATATTTATAATCAGAGACAATGGAATCGGAATGTCCGAGGAATTTATGACCCACCTTTATGAACCCTTTGCCAGGGAGAACAGCAGGCTGGTGGCTGAACAGCAGGGAACAGGCCTTGGACTCAGAATAGTGAAAAATATTGTAGATATGATGGGTGGACATATTAATATTCAGAGTCAGCAGAATGAGGGAACCACCTTTGTGGTTACTCTACCTATGCAGCCTGCTACAGCGGATAATGAACAGCGCGAGGTTGGCTATTCAAGACCTCAGACCAGAAGAACAGATTTCACAGGCTGCAACATACTGCTTGTGGAGGATAATGCCATTAATATGGCAATTGCGAAAAATCTTATTACCAAGTCGGGAGCCAAGGTTTGGGAGGCACATAACGGACTTGAGGCAATTGACAGTATTAACAGTCACCCTGATGGCTTTTATGATATGGTATTTATGGATATAAGAATGCCGGTGATGGACGGATATGAAGCAACAAGTCAGATTCGCCAGCTGGGAAGTACTTATGCTAAAGTATTGCCTATTGTGGCAATGACAGCCAATGCTTTTGCAGAGGATGTGCAAAAAGCCATGGAGGCCGGTATGAACGAACATGTGGTAAAGCCAATAGACCCTAAGATTGTAATGGAAGTAATGGAGAGGTTCTGCAGATAGTATGAGTAAACAGATTGTGGTAATAAAAGGAATATCCAGATATGAGGTGCTTCGTTACGCTGCAGACCTTATGGCAGAGGAATGGGAGCGTATGGGCTATGAGGTTATTGTAGTCGACCTGTGTGACCCCGGAAATATGTATATTCCCACAGGTGACAATGTTGCATTTTATTTTTCCATACAGGGAATGCTGCTGGATGATGAAAGCTTTCTTCCTCAGCTTCATGCGCCTTACGTTGCCTGGTATATGGACGCACCAATATATCATAGTGCCAGAATCCGTAATGCCTCATTATATCCTGACGTATACCAGCTGTTTGTGGCCAATAATTATGTGGACTATGTGCAGAGGCTGTATAATCCCAGAGGAACTGTAAGGTTTCTGCCACACGGAGGCTTTAAGGCTTCCAGAATCGTTGATATAAAAGACAGAACAATTGATATATTCTGTCCTGGCAGCTATCAGCCCTCTAAAGACACTATCGCTGAGATTAGTTCACTTCCACAGGTGTATTCGCAAATGTTCTACGAAGCGGTTGACATAATGAAGAACAGTGAATGTACATCACCTTCACAGGCAGTTATGGAATATTTTGGGCATATTGGCTTTGAGGTGAACGGTGAAGAGCGTCTGGCACTGGAGCCGGTAATTCAGCTTATTGATACATATTACCGGAGACTTGTAAGAGAACAGCTGATAACACAGCTTACAGCCATGGATAGAGAACTGACGGTTACGGGGAATGGCTGGGACAGACTTGATATTCCAGGTCGTGGCAATATTCATGAGACTGCCAGAGATGGCATGGATATAAGAGAGGTTACTGATATAATCGGCAGCTCTAATTATTGTCTTAATTCCATACCATGCTACATTAATGGAACTCATGAGAGAATATATACCTCGATTCTTAACAATACAAAATGCATTACACCGAATAATGAGTATATTGGAGGTACGCTTAATAATCGTGTGATTACATTTGATAATAGGGCCAATGTTAATATTAATAATACCAAAATAATATCAGGATATGAGACTGATATTTTTTCATGGGAATACAGGGCAAGATGTATTATTAACGATATATTGGGTCTATAAGCTTTAAAAGATTGCTGCGAAGCACGTTCATGCTGAAATATTGGTTAAATATCTGCCTTCCGTTATACCTCATATCAGAAAGCTCATTAATACTGTCTGTAATGTGGGTAATCAGCTGTGACAGATGAGTGCTGTCACCTGCGTGGAATATATATGCATCACTGCCGTCTGTAAGATAGCTTGCAATTCCACAGGAATCTGTGCATACACATATTCTGCCGGACATTAATCCCTCTATCATCACGGCAGAGGTGGTCTCAAACCAGGAGGGAACAATAACACAGTCAACCTCATTATACAGCCTAAGAAGGTCATTATGGCTCATCTCCGGAATAATATGCACATTGGAGAACAGCTGGCTGGTTCGATTCATTACGTCTGTTATATCATTAGCTCTTGAGGTGTCACCACACATATAGAATTCTGTTCGGGCAAGAGTAGAGGAGTCAAGACCTGCAATTGCACGGCATAGAACCTCCTGTCCCTTATATCCGTAGGCATAGCCCACCTGTAGAAATCTGACTGGATTATGAACCTCCAGGCTTATATTATCTGAAGCGGTGTCGGTAACGCCGATATCAAGCACAAGAGGATTAATACCCCATTCCGAATTGATTGTAGCAGCGACCTGACGACCTGCTGCACATATGGTAATGTCAGGCATATTAATTAACTGGGAATATATTCTTCTGAATAATTTAAAACATGGTTCGCTCTCATGTATCCACCAGATTACCCGTGCTTTACACATATGCAGAATGTTTACATGGTAAATACAGGATATAGTATTAATGAAAAAACATCTGAAAATATCACGAATGCTCTCAATCCAGCTGTAGCTCACAGCCATGTCCGACAGTAAATCATATATAACAACAGTAGCACCTGCTTCAAGAAAATCCTCCCGCATAGGGGCATCCTGCCCTGCCAGCACAAATACGGTGTAACCGGCAGTTGTAAGTATTCTTGCAGTCTCAAGAAGCATCATGGGTGCGCCGGTTCTTGACAGCTCGTGAGTAACAAGCATAATTGGTTTTGTCTCTCCTTCAGGGAGAATTGCCGGTTCATATATTAAGATTCTTTCATGGTCAATAACATTAATTACATCTGTATAATTCATCCGTTACCTCAAAAGCTCCATAAGCTTGTTATTCATAGAAAGACTCTTGTCGAGATTGTCCTTAAGCAGGGCTATCTGTTTCAGTAAATCCTGAGTATACAGCTCAAGAGTTGAATCCGACATGGCAGCATCAACAAACTCAGAGCATAATTCATTATAATAAGGCGTCATTGCAGCATATTCCCACCAGTAACGTTCAAGGTCATAATGAAAGCGTTCACTGCTCCATGGCTTATATCCGGTATAATGTATTATTGCCGTGTTATTGGCAGCCCAGTCATAGGTAATGTTCTGATTATGAGCATTGCGTTCATACAGATTGTAACGGTGCCAGTCACAATAAGCCACCTGCTGCCAGTGTGTATAATTAAGAATATCCTGGTCAGGAGCGACGAAATTGTAATTAAGCTCTGCAGCTGTACTCATATAGCGTTTGAAATTGTAATGACCGCGCAGACGCTCAATATCCCAAAGCATGATACCTGCGTTAAAATATCTGTAGCCCTGCTCAAACTGCTTTGTAAACATTACAGCTCTTTCGGGAATTACAATACCCACGGGGTCACTGTCTTCACACACTACAAAATGTTTTTCTCCAAACTCGGAATTATAAAAGGAACCGAGTTCCCCAATTATTATTGTGTCCACATCTATATACAGAAGACGGTCCACACTAGCGGGAAGCACATCCAGCAGCATCAGTCTGTAATAGGTCTCGATTGACCACATATCGCTGGTTGGGAGTGAACCTGCAAAAGCGGAGCGGTCAATGGGAACAGATACAATATGGCCGCCATATTTATAAGCAAGCTGTGAAAAGGCAACAATGTCCTCCGAAGTCAATTCACTATGGAGAACATAACAGGTTATCTCCTCGTTGGGATTGTTGTGAAAAAGGGAGGTAAGCATAACATATGTATATGTGAAATATTTACGGTTCAGTGCAATTGCAATATTCATTGAGTAATACCTTTCTATGTGTTGGAATAATTCTTTTGATATTGTAGCACTATTAGAGAAATTGGTGAATACCTTATCGAATAATTGAAAAGCTGTTGACAAAATATGTAATCAAAATTATACTTAAATTACCCGATGGGTAATTAATACGAAAGGGGATATATGTGAAGGTACTATATGAAAAAGAGGGTGTACAGCTTCAATGCACAAGCATAAAAGCTGCGCAAAAACTATTTGGTGGAGATAAGACATTGGCGGTAAAGTTGTTAGGCCGAATTAATCAGTTGGAGAGTGCGGATGTTATTAAAGATATTATTTTGACTCCATCTTTAAGATTTCATGGCTTGGCTGGTAATATGTGCGGGTATTTTGCTATTGATGTCAAGACGCCAAAAGAACCATGGAGAATTATTTTGCAACCATTGGATGAAAATGAAAATACATATAATCCATGTAAGATAGATGAAATATCTAATGTTGTAAGAATTGTAAAGATAAAGGAGGTAAGCAAGCATTATGAGTAACTATATAGAATATAATGACAAAATAGCTTTTCATCCCGGATATTATATTAAGGAGATTGTTGATGAAAGTGGACTGACGCAAGAAGATTTTGCAAAGAGACTTGATACTACACCTAAAAACCTTAGCATTATTATTCATGGAGACCAGAGCCTTTCACGAGATATGGCAATGAAGTTATCCAGAATGTTAGGAACAAGCGTTGAATATTGGCTTAATATTCAGAAGAAATATGATGCAATGATTGTAGAGTTTGAATCAGATAAAGAGTTGGACGTTGAACGAGAGATTTTTAAGTATATTGATTATACCTATTTTAGACAAAATTTTGGATTACCTGATTTACCTCGTAGAGTCAATGAACAGATAAAGGCGCTGAGAGAGTTCCTGAATATTGCAACATTAAGTATTTTAAAGGACCGGGATTTAGCGGTAAGCTTTAGGAGCTACTCGTCGGAACCCAGTCTTTCTAACATAATTAATGCCAATACAATGGTTCAGATTGCAATTAACAAAACAATTAATACGGAAACAGTTAAGTTTAATAAAAAGAAATTTGAAGAGATGGTCAAATATGCCTTATCATTAACAACTTCTCATGATGAATTCTTTACGATAATCAGACGGAAATTTCTGGAAGCTGGAGTTGTTTTTGTTGTGCTTCCGAATCTGAAAAATTCAGGAATTAACGGTGCGACTAAAAAGGTTGGTGATAAGATGATGCTCATGGTTAATGATCGACGTGCCTATTCGGATACCTTCTGGTTTACTTTATTTCATGAAATCGGACATATAATTAATGGGGATTACGGACTAACTTTTTCTAATGAGAATGAAGGAAAAGAGGATAATGCTGATTTATATGCACAGAATACGCTTATTCCCATAGATGAATACAACCACTTCGTACAGGAAAAGAATTATTCTGAGGAATCAATTAGAGAATTTGCAAAAAAATTCACAGAGACCCTGGGATTGTTTTGGGAAGACTTCAAAACGATGGAATAATTCCATACAATAATGTAATCTTAACAAAGACGTTACGACATAAGTACAGAATTATTGCACACTAAATATGATTATATCGAATATGCAAAGGCAGGCAATCAATTGATAGAGATATTACGTGACTATGTTAATAATGGGCAGTGGAGTGAAGCAAGAGCCCTGGCTGACCAGCTCATGGATTCAATGATGGAATCCTCAACCTACTGGCTGCTTAACGCTGCAATATATAATGCAGAACAGTTGGAGCAGGGAGAATATATGTGCATTTCCAAAGGGCTTCACTGTGACCCATGCAACTATGAGCTGTATTATATGCTTGGTAACTACTACCTTCCCCATAATGCTAATCAGGCATGGCTGTGTTATGAGAATGCACTGTTCTATTGCAGCAGCCAAGAGGATAGAAGTCTGATTATGGAGAGCATGAACAATATAGATAAGCTCGTGGATGTTCATCCAATGTCAATAATTATCCTGTCCTTTAACAGCTGTGATATAATTCTTAAGTGAAGTATCACAGTCAGAGCAATAAATAAGAGCAGC
>CAYTWF010000074.1:0-12413 GCA_964441705.1 uncultured Butyrivibrio sp. | reverse complement strand
GACAAACGGTTTTCAAGACCGCCCCGTTATGACCGCTTCGGTACCTCTCCATATTCGCTTTCTGTGTAACTTGTGTTTCACTGTTTCAGCGACAGTTGTTATTCTATCAAAATAATTTTGGTATGTCAACACATATTTTCGGTTTTTTTATCTTTTTTTAGGAATGCCTCTGCAAGTCCCATATCTTCTGGGGTTGTGACCTTTATATTGCAATAATCTCCCATAGATAAGTGTACATTTGCGCTGGTATATTGTTCTACAACCATAGCATCATCTGTTATTGTTCCTCGATTATTGTCTGCGTACATAGACTGGTAAGCCGAACATATCAGCTGGGCTTCAAATACCTGCGGTGTCTGAACATTCCATACATTACTTCGATTTGGAGTTGATACAACATTTCCATATTCATCTGATATTTTGACAGTATCCTTTGATGGCACGGCTGCCACAACAGCCCTATATGTCTGGACTTCATCATACAGCTGTTCTATAAGCTGCAGACTTATGCAGGGTCTTGCTCCATCATGTATAAACACATATCCATCATTATCAGCATGCTTTAGCCCATTATATACGGAATCATATCGTTCCTTACCGCCTGAGACTATGCTCGTTACCTTACCAAAGCCATATTGTTCTACTATTTCTTTTTGACAATATTCTATGTCCTGTTCTATTGTAACCAGAATAATTGAATCTATTACTGGCGATTCATTAAAAATATTAAGCGAATAGTATAGAACCGGGTAGCCATTAACCTCCAGATATTGCTTGGGTATCTGGGAGTTCATGCGGTTTCCCCGTCCGCCTGCCAGGATTATTGCCGTGTTACCCATATTTTATCTTTCTCCTAATCTGAGATTTGGCACTGCATTAAGGTCCCATCCGGATCTTGTTCCAGCAAGATACTCATAATAAGCTGCTGCACCTATCATTGCGGCATTGTCTGTACACAGAATTGGGGATGGATGATAGAATAAAATATTATTCTCCTCACATGCCTGTTTCATTGCCGCTCTAAGAGCCGAATTGGATGCAACACCGCCTGCAATTGCAAGCTTGGTAAAATTATATTCCTTAGCTGCTGTCATTGCATGTGATACAAGGACCTCAACAACTGCATTCTGAAATGAGGCAACAAGGTCTGCACGATTAACCTCTATTCCCTTCATCTCCGCATGATTAAGATAATTAAGTACTGCTGACTTGATTCCGCTGAAGCTGAAATCATATTTGGAATCTGATACCCTGGCACGTGGGAATTCAACTGCATGAGGATTACCTTCTTTTGCCAGCTTATCAATCTTAGGTCCGCCCGGATATCCAAGTCCCACTGCTCTTGCTACCTTGTCAAAGGCTTCACCAGCTGCATCGTCTCTGGTCTTTCCAAGAATCTCGTAGCTGCCGTAATCCTTCACATTAACAAGATGAGTATGACCCCCGGATACAACAAGGCAGCCAAAGGATGGCTCAAGTTCAGGATTCTCAATATAGTTAGCTGATATATGTCCTTCTATATGATGCACTCCAATAAGTGGCTTACCTGCCGCAAATGCAATGGCTTTGGCGGCTGATACGCCTACAAGAAGGGCGCCCACAAGACCTGGTCCATAGGTAACACCTATTGCAGTTATATCATCAAGCGTAACCTCTGCTTCAAGCAGAGCCTGTTTAACCACCTGATTAATATGTTCCATGTGCTTACGTGACGCTATCTCCGGCACAACACCACCATAGAGAGTATGAAGTGCTATCTGAGAGGATATAACGTTAGACAGAACCGTCCTTCCGTTTTTAACTACAGAAGCGGCGGTTTCATCACAGGAGCTTTCTATTGCAAGTATAAGTACATCATCCATTTTATTTTTCCATCTTGGAGGCATCTGTAAGAGTCCAGTATAGAATCTTCCACTTGCCTTCCTTGTCCTTCCTTAATGTATATTCTTCATATGTATTAACAAGATTTTTGCCTTCTCTAACATAATACTTAACGTCAACCATGGCATAGCTGTTATCCTTGAAGGTGGTGTATTCCACATTATAGCCAGGTTCAACTGTATACTCTGATATATATTTGCCTGCACTTTTATATGCTGCAATATCCGCCGTAAAGCTGGCAAGGTAGGTCTCGTAATCATTATATGAAGATAATTCACTGTCAAAAAGTGCAAGACTGTGCTGCGCAAGTCCTGCTGTCTCATCATCAGAAATTGTTTCTTTGTAGATAACCTTAATGATTTCACTATAATAGGAAACAACTGCTATAGGAGTTCCCGGATAATTCAGGTCAAGATTCCTGCTAATAAGCTCTGATGCCGCTGAATTACTTACAGTCTTGTCAGAATTATCAACCTTTCTGTGGGAAAGATATATATAATATGAAACTGCCAGTACTGCAAGTAATGTAAAAATAAGTGGTTTTCTGATTTTCTGCCACACCTTCATATCTGTATCTCTCCTTTCAGAATAATAATCTAATCCTCAAAATCAAAGGTTCTTGTCCATCCGTCCCTTGGCATCCTGGTTCCCGGAAAAATATTTTTAACCTTATCTGCAAATTCATCAGGTCTTACAAGAGACGGGCTGTAGTGAGTAAGCCACATTTCAGGTACTCCTGCCTCAAGTGCAAGTCTGGCAGCCTCATACATTGTCATATGTTTGTATTCACGTGCCTTGCTTTCCTTACCATCCTCGCCATACATTCCCTCACAGATAAACAGGTCTGCTCCCTTTGCCATCTGCGCAATAATCGGCACTGGTCTCGTATCTGTACAATAGGTAACCTTAATTCCTTTTCTTGCAGGTCCCAGCACCATTTCCGGTTCAAAGGTCATATTGCCATCTGTTATAATCTCACCTTTTTGCAGTCTGCTCCAATATTTCATAGGAATATTGCTGGACTTGGCTGCCTCAACATCAAATCGTCCCTGACGTGCAATATTAATATTATAGCCATAGCAGGTTATTTTGTGATTAACCTTAAAGGCTTCAATGATATATCCCTTATATTCAATTGTCTCGAGATTGCCCTCAAGCTCACGAAATACGATTTTAAATGGAAGGTCAGGTGCAATTACTCTAAGTGAATTAACCACCTTTTCTATTCCCTTAGGTCCCACTATCAAAAGGTCCTCTGTTCTGTCTGCGTTACCCATGGTTAGCAAAAAGCCTGGCAATCCTGCTACGTGGTCAGCATGAAAATGTGTTATACATATTATGTCAACCGGTTTAAAGCTGCAGCCCTTTTCCTTCATGGCTATCTGTGTGCCCTCTCCGCAGTCAATTAACAGCGAGCTTCCATTATATCTTGTTATCAGTGATGTAATCCATCTGTTGGGAAGTGGCATCATTCCGCCTGTTCCAAGCAAACATATATCAAGCATATTATACCTCTGTAGAGAAATACTTCTCTCTTATCTATATTCTATGTGCCATTAATATGGCAGCCTCTACTGGTTTCTGGTAAAAAGCTGGTCTTTTTCCTACAACCTCAAAGCCCCGGCTTTCATAAAGCAGTCTTGCGGGCTCATTGCTTTCCCGCACTTCAAGGAAAACGCTTGTCATTCCATGCTCTCCTGCCAGTCTGAGAATAGTATTTATAAGCATTGCACCTATTCCCATCCTTCTATAATCCGGTATTACGGCTATATTGGTAATATCGCCCTCGTCTGCTGCCATTACGCAGCCGCAGTAGCCTACTATACTGCCATTGTCTTCTGCTACTATATATATATAATTATCAGAGGAAAGGGTATTATCAAAATCCCTTTGACTCCATGGCTGGGAAAAGCTGTTATTCTCTATATCGGCTACCCTTTGAGTATCTCCTGCTGCCATGGCCCTTATTGTTATCTGCATTCTACTCACTCTTCTCTTCGTTGGCGAGCCTCTGGGCTCTCTCCCGCTCTGCCTGTGACTGTCGCAGATACTCCGGAAGATGTTCATCTGCACTTTCTGTCTTTCCCTGGGCAAAATACAGTGCACCAAGTACTGCTACGCTTGAGGCTCTCTGTCTGTTCATTCCTGCCGGAGCATAACAGTGGTCTGTCTTCATTGTCTCATCAAGCTTATTTTGGAATACAGGGATTCCATCGCCTGTAAATATTGTTGTATGTCCAAGCTCATCCAGTCTGGTAATAAGCTCCTCAATTGATATTGCACTGCTTTCCAGGTGGGTAACCAGCTCACCCTTATCAAAGGAATATATTCCCGTATAGACCTGACCACGTCTTGCATCCATTATTGGGCATACATACATATCTGTTCCATAAAGATTATATGCCATTGCATCCAGTGTAGGCACATGAATCAGCGGTATATCCAGCGCAAGTCCAAGCCCCTTAGCTGTTGCTGAGCCTATTCTTAGGCCTGTAAAAGAACCTGGACCTCCCGATACTGCAATTACGTCCAAATCTGCCGGAGTTGTCTCCGTCCTGCGGCAAATCTCATCTATCATTGGCAAAAGTGTCTGTGAGTGTGTTATTTTGTGGTTAATTGTGTACTCCGCTGTAAGTATGTCATCTGTAATAATGGCTACAGATGCTACTGCTGAGGATGCTTCTATTGCTAATAATTTCATTCTTCTGCCTTCCTATATATCACGGGATACTGTTATCCTGCGGTAATCATATCCCTTTTCCATATTTTTCTCAATTGAAATGTATATTGTATTGTCTGGAAAAAGCTCTTTAATAAGGCTGCCCCATTCCACCAGGCACACTCCTTCTCCATAAAAATACTCCTCGTAGCCGAGGTCATCCATATCCCATGGTCCTTCAATTCTGTATACGTCAAAATGGTACAGCGGTATTCTTCCCTCTGTATATTCCTGAATTAATGTAAAGGTTGGACTGCATACAGGCTCTGTTATACCAAGTCCCTCTGCCACGCCCTGCGTCAACACAGTTTTGCCCACTCCCAAATCTCCGTCAAGACATATTATGTCACCCGGTTGGACGATGGCTCCCAATTTTTTACCAAGTTCAAATGTTGTATCTGATGAATATGATTCGATTACCATATATTAGCTGCTCTTCTTTCTTAAATGATTACGGCTTCCAAGTCCCTTAGCTGTAAGCTCTGCAAGTACATCATACTGTTCTCCAACACATCTTATTGGAAAAATAAATGCCCTGACATTAGATACATATACAACCACAGCCTGTCCATATTTTACCGCTTTCCACATCTCATCCCAATTAACGCGAGCCTGTTCCTCGCCCTGGCTTATTGAGATTCCAGTATCATCTACAATATAATGAAGGAGCTGCTTAAATGAGGCGTTGCGTTTTACCTGGGACGCTGCCTTAAGATATAGCATTACCGGATTAATAACTGTATATAAGCAGGCCAGCACAATAAGAAGCACCGAGTTGGAGATATCAACATCTCCCCAGGTATACACCGTGACTCCGGCTACAATCAGACTGAATATTATCCAGATAATTCCGGATACCTTCCTATATGTATTATTAAGTAAAAAAGAATACATATCCTTTACTTTTATATCAACATCAAATTCTGCTTTCATCAATTCCTCCATCTGTATATACGCATACTTTAGATAATTATAATCTATTCAGTTGAACTAATCAAGAAATTAGCTTATATAAGTTTTGATTTTTTCCATATATAGTGTTACAATTCTTTTATATTTCTACCTGGAGGACAATAATGGATAATAATTACAATAACAATTTTGACAGCAGTAATCGCAGCAATGGCATGGGTGAAAGGAAAGGAATGGCAATTGCCTCAGTAATCATGGGAATTCTTTCTCTTCCACTTGCTTACTGTACAGGCTTTCTTGGAATCATTCTTGGTCTTATGGCAGTTCTTTTTGGAATATTTTCCAAAGCAGATGCTCCAAGGCGTTCCACCTCTGCAGTTACCGGAATCATTACCGGTGGAATCGGACTTGCCTTTGGTATAGTTATGACAGTCATTGCACTTGTATATCTTAAGAATAACTTTACAGATATAATGTCTCAGATGGAAGGCTATCAGAATTTCTTATCAAAATAACATTAAAGGGCAGGAAATGTACGAAATTACATTTCCTGCCCTTATTATATATGGTTCCTTTATTTAACAAATGCGTGATAAATTGCCTTAAATGCCACATCAAATTCCTCTTCGAGAACTCCGATAATGATATTGAGCTCACTTGAGCCCTGGTCAATCATTTTAACATTAACCCCTGATTTGGTCAGTGCTTCAAAAATTCTAAAGGCTGTTCCTCTGGCTGACTTCATTCCTCGTCCCACAACTGCAATAAGTGCAAGTCCCGGTTCAATTTCAACAGAATCAGGTGAAGTATTTCTATGAATACCTGCAAGAATTTCCTGTTCCTTATCCTCAAATTCCTTCTGGTGAACAATAATTGTCATTGTATCTATTCCTGAAGGCATGTGTTCAAAAGAAAGTCCCTGCTTTTCAAACTGCTCCAAAACCTTTCTGCCAAAGCCAATCTCGGAATTCATCATATCTTTTTCAATATTAACTGCTGAAAATCCCTTCTTGCCTGCAATACCGGTAATAATATGTTCTGGCTTCTTGGAGGTGCTTTCAACAATCATAGTTCCAGCATCATCCGGAGCATTGGTATTACGGATATTAATCGGAATTCCTTCTTTTCTAACAGGGAAAATAGCGTCCTCATGAAGTACACTTGCTCCCATATATGAAAGCTCTCTAAGCTCCTTATATGTAATTGTATTGATTACAGCCGGATTCTCTACAACTCTTGGGTCTGCAATAAGGAAACCGGATACATCAGTCCAGTTCTCGTAAAGGTCTGCATGTACTGCAGCTGCTACTATAGAACCGGTTATATCAGAGCCACCTCTTGAAAAGGTCTTAATTGTATCATTAGGTGTTGAGCCATAAAAGCCTGGTATTACTGCTCTCTCAACATTCTCCAGTCTCTCATGTAATGCCTGATTAGTCATGTCTGAATTAAAGCTTCCGTCCTCATTAAAGAAAACAACATCCGCTGCATCAACAAATTCATAATTAAGGAAATTGGCAAGTATTATACCATTAAGGAACTCACCTCTTGAGGCTGCATAATCACGTCCTGCACGTCCCTTAAATCCGGCTTCAATTACCTCATATTCCTTATCCAGTGAAAGAGTAAGTCCCAATTCACTTATGATTCCATTGTAACGAGCCTTTATCTCTTCAAACTTATTCTCAAAATCCTGTCCGCTTATAGCCGCTTTATAGCAGGCATACAGCATATCTGTTACCTTAACGTCCTCAGCAAATCTCTTACCTGGTGCTGATGGAACTACATATCTTCTTGCAGAGTCAGCAAGTACGATATCTGACACCTTGCGAAACTGCTCTGCGCTGGCAAGCGAACTGCCGCCAAACTTTGCTACCTTAACCATTTCCTGTTCCTCCGAAATCTCTGCTTTATAAGTCGATAAAATGATTTATATTACTTTTCAAACAATTTGTCAATTAAATTATAACCATTTGCGACATAATTCTTGGATGCCTCAGCATCTTTTTCATTATAGTCCCATGCTCTGTCAAGCTCCTGTGGACTGTCATAAAGCATATATGGCACAGGTGTAGACACATGAGTCCGGAGTCTTATAGGAGTTGGATGGTCAGGTGTAACAAGTACTCTGAATGGCTCTCCACTCTTTTTCAATCCATCTATAACTGTTTTAACTACATATTTATCAATATTTTCTACTGCTGCAAGCTTTCTCTCAATACTGCCCTGGTGACCCATTTCATCTGGTGCTTCAACATGAATATATGCAAAATCGAAGCCGTCCTCCGTTACTGCCTTAACAGCCGCCAAAGCCTTGCCTTCATAATTGGTGTGGAGCGTTCCATCCGCACCCGGGACAATAATATTGGTCATTCCCGCTCCCACAGCGATGCCCTTAAGCAGGTCAACTGCAGATATCATAACGCCCTTCCTGCCTGTTTTTTCAAAGAAAGAGGTGAGTGCAGGCTTAGTTCCTGCTCCCCAGAACCAGCAGGAATTGGCAGGATTAAGACCCTTTGCCTTTCTCTCAAGGTTAAGAGGGTGATTGCGAAGAATTTCATAGCTTTTCTCCATCATATCACGAAGTGCCTTAGTCTGCGGAAGATACTGACCTATTGTCTGTCCCAGCACATCATGAGGTGGCGTCAAAGGTACAACCTCTCCCTTATCCCATATTGTGCAGTGTCTGTAGCTTGTACCAAGATAGAACTTGAAAGTATCATTTTCAAGTTCTTTTCTTACTGCCTCAAGAAGAACAGCACAGTCCTCCGTTGATATCTCACTGGCACTATGGTCTATTATTGTCTTCTCTGCATAAGGCTTATCATCATCAGAAAGAGTAACTATGTTACATCTTAATGCTATATCTGTATCCTTCATCGGAACTCCAATGCTCAATGCTTCCAATGGAGACCTTCCGGAATAATATTGCTTAGGGTCATATCCAAGCACAGAAAGATTGGCGGTATCACTGCCTGGTGCCATTCCATCAGGCACCGTGTGAACCATTCCAATCTCTGATAATTTGGACAAAGCGTCCATATTAGGTGTTGCGGCTGCCTCAAGTATCGCTCTGTTACCAAGGCTTTCAATTGGCTCATCAGCCATTCCATCTCCAAGTATAACTACGTATTTCATCCCTGGCCTCCGCTTAACCTTCATAACGTATCATTGTTATGATACCATTAACCTTAGCTGCTGCATCTTCATATTCCTTCTCTGTCATCTGACCTGTTACAAATGCGAATTCGCCTGTAACGTCAGGAAGAGAAAGTACCGTTCCCTTGCCAAATGCATTCTCAACCTCAGTAAGCCTGTCTGCACTGACTGCTCCTGATAATCTGACAAAAAATCTTGTACTTACTGATTTGACATCTGTAAGCTCAAGCTTCTTGGTATTCCAGATTGTCATAATATTGGTTCCCATATGCTTAGTTGCATCAACAACGTCTGATACAACAGCACTGGCGGTTGGAAGCTTACCTGCTCCTGCCCCGTAGAACATTACATCTCCAAGTACATTTCCTTTAACAAAAATAGCATTCATTACGCCATTAACTCCGGCAAGCGGATGCTCATTACTTATCATTTTTGGTGCTACCATAGCACAGAAGCCATCTCCAACACGTCTGCTGGAACCAATAAGCTTAATAGCAACATCAAGCTCTTTGGCATACTTAAAATCTATGTCTGTTATTTTGGTAATTCCTTCTGTATATATATCTTCAAAATCAACCTGCTGTCCACATGCCAGTGATGAAAGAATTGCTATCTTTCTGCAGGCATCATAGCCTTCTACATCAGCTTCGGGATTACGCTCTGCATATCCCAACTCCTGAGCTTCCTTTAAAACAGTATCAAATGCAAGTCCCTCTTTGGACATTTTGGTAAGAATATAGTTAGTCGTACCATTAAGGATACCTGAGATTTCCATAATCTCATCTGCTGTAAGTGACTGATTAAGAGGTCTGATAATTGGGATTCCTCCACCAACACTTGCTTCAAACAGGAAATTAATCTTATTGGCCTTAGCAATTTCAAGGAGCTCTGCGCCGTGCTTGGCAACCAGCTCTTTGTTAGAGGTACATACACTCTTGCCTTTTAATAAGGCTTCCTTAACGAACTTATAGGCCGGATTAACTCCACCCATAACCTCAACTACTATTTTGACATCATCATCATTGAGAATTGTATCATAATCATGTACAAGTACATTCTCTACAGGGTCTCCTGGGAAATCTCTTAAATCAAGTACATATTTTAAGTTAATCTCCTTACCTGCTCTGTTATTAATAGATTTCTGATTGGTTCTCAATACTTCTACAACACCTGAACCAACTGTGCCGTATCCTAGGACTGCAATGTTTACCATTTTCTTTTCTCCTGATTTAATTATTAGTTTCTGTTGATTCCGTGAGTTTATCAACGGTTCTTGACTCATCCTCTGATAAAAGCTCATGTGGATTAATCATAATAATGAGTCTGCCATTAGCTTTTGCAACGGATTCAAAGTATTCAACTCCCATTCCCTTTGCAATTACTGGCATATCCGCAATATCGGCTGCATCAATATTGTGGATTTCTTCTACGCCGTCAACCTCCAGCGCAATTTTATTTCTCTCAAGATTGATTATTACAAGCTCTGTCTCCCCCGGTGCTGCAGTATCCGGGACATTAAATTTAGCTCTCAGATTAACTACAGGTATTACCTCTCCTCGAAGATTGATTATCCCCTTGATATTACTGGATGCATTAGGAACTCTTACTACCTGCTGTGCGTTCTCAATTGCATTAACATATGAAATATTAATTCCATATAACTCCTTGCCCAGTCTAAATACTACCGGTTGAAATACAGCCATGACTAATCCTCCTTGTCCGGTGTTCTGTGTATCCATTTCAGATACTCACCTAGAAATAAATCTATATTACCATCAAGCACGCTTTGTGCATTACCTGATTCTGCATTGGTTCTATGATCCTTTACCATGGTGTATGGCTGAAGAACATAGCTTCTAATCTGGTTGCCCCATCCAATTTCCTTAACCTCGCCTCGAATACTGGCTTCTTTTTCAGCATTCTCCTGTTCCTTGAGAAGATAAAGCTTGGCCTTGAGCATCTGCATTGCCTTATCCTTGTTCTGGTGCTGGGACCTTTCATTCTGACACTGAACTACAACTCCTGTAGGAATATGTGTAATTCTTATTGCTGACGAGGTCTTATTAATATGCTGTCCACCAGCTCCACTTGAGCGGTAGGTATCTATTCTCAAATCCTCTTCATTAATATCAACATCCAAATCCTCTTCTATATCCGGCATTACATCACAGGATACAAAGGAGGTCTGTCTTTTGCCATTAGCATTAAAAGGGGATATTCTTACAAGTCTGTGAACACCCTTTTCAGACTTAAGGTATCCGTAGGCATTCTCTCCATTAACCTGAATTGTTACTGACTTAACTCCAGCCTCATCACCATCCAGGTAATCAAGAGTATCCACTGTATAGCCCTTGCTCTCTGCCCATCTGGTGTACATTCTAAGAAGCATTGACGCCCAGTCACAGCTCTCTGTTCCGCCTGCGCCTGCATTAAGTCTTAAAATAGCGCCATCCTTATCATATTCATCACAAAGGAGTGTTCCAATTCTGACCTTTTCAAACAGCTCCTTAAATGAATCTACAAGCTGGGCAATCTCTGGGATAAGTGATTCATCACTCTCCTCATTGGCCATTTCAATGTAGGTCTCTGCCTCTTCCTTCATTCCAGTAAGCTCATCAAAGCTTGCAAAAGAATCCTTAAGACCTTTAAGCTCCTTAAGTGCAGCCTGGGATGAATCCGGATTATCCCAAAAATGCTGGTCCTCCATATTCATCTCAATCTCTTCGATTCTCTTAGCCTTACTGTCCAAATCAAGGGCACTGTGAAGCTCCTTAAGTGGCTCTTCGTAGCTATTCAATTCATATATATACTGATCTAACTCAACCATTAATTGTTATTCCTGTCTCAATAATATCCTACAGATTCTTGCCGCAGCAGTTCTTGTACTTAAGTCCTGAACCACATGGGCATGGGTCATTACGCTGTATTTTCTTAGTGTCTCTCTTAACAGGTGCCTTGGCAACAGATTCATCTCTGTTGGTGCTTGTTACCTGAGCGACCTGCTCTCTTTCAACCTTCTGCTCAATCTTAACATGAAGGAGAAGTCTTACCGTATCTTCTTCGATAGATGCTGTCATAGCGTCAAACATATCAAAGCCAGTCATCTTGTATTCTATCTGTGGATTACGATTACCATATGCCTGAAGTCCAATACCCTGTCTTAACTGATCCATATCATCAATATGTTCCATCCACTTGGCATCAATTACCTTGAGGAGAATTACTCGCTCAATCTCTCTCATCTGCTCCGGATTAGGGAATTCAGCTTCCTTCGCCTCGTAAAGCTTAACAGCCTTTTCCTTGAGTTCATGCATAAGCTGGTCTTTCTTGCTGTATGCAGATGCATCTGTAACCGGCTCTACCGGTACAATTGGTAAAAGCATTGAATTAAGCTCTGCAAGATTCCACTGCTCTGGTGTCAGCTCGTCACTTATACATGTATTAACAATACTTTCCACTTTATCATTGAGCATCTTCATAATTACATTACGCATGCTCTCGCCATCAAGAACTCTTCTTCTCTCGTCGTAGATAATCTCTCTCTGGTCATTGTTAACCTGGTCATATTCAAGGAGATTCTTACGAATTCCAAAGTTGTTGTTCTCAATCTTTTTCTGAGCCTTCTCAATTGCATTGGAAAGCATCTTATGTTCTATCTGCTCATTCTCAGGTATTCTAAGTGCATTAAATATTGACATAAGCTTCTCTGAACCGAAAAGTCTCATAATATCATCTTCAAGTG
>CAYTWF010000073.1:0-12838 GCA_964441705.1 uncultured Butyrivibrio sp. | reverse complement strand
TTTATCAATGCTTTGAGGGTGGTTTATAAAGTACTGACGTAGAATCTCAGTATGACATACTTCCATCTTTATCTTTAACAACGAACTTATTTGAGGTTCATTTTTTTCCATTTTCAAATCTTTATTTCTATGTTTTATATTCTTGATTTCTAATAATTTACATTTTTTACTCATACACGACGAATAGCCTGTAAATGCTCTTTGGGGGAGCATTCGCAGGCTACTAAGTCAAACGCTTCTATCAAGTCTTGCATTTTATTATGTTTCAAGTGGGCTAAAATGAAACACTCAAAATCATGCCTTTAATCTCCCTCTGGTGTAACTTATCCCGTCATCGCATTCAGCAAAACCTCATAAAAATATTCGACTCAGGAACCCGCTAAACCATTGAAAAGCAAAGGTTATTCTTGGTTGTTCCTATTATATCTCGCAGCCCTGTATATTGAACCTCTATATCTACATCAGGAATATATCCTGACAGCTTAATCAGATTCCTTGCAAGGTCATCTATTCTTACGGGCTCTCCCATATCCAGAACGAATATCTCTCCGCCCTTAGCATATGCTCCTGCCTGCAGTACAAGTGATACAGCCTCAGGAATAGTCATAAAATATCTTATTATGTCCTTATGAGTGACCGTTACCGGTCCACCTGCTGCTATCTGTTTCTTGAATAATGGAATTACACTGCCATTGCTGCCAAGCACATTTCCAAATCGCACTGCTACAAAGTCCGTATCAGACTGCTTATCAAGTGCCTGAATTATCATCTCGCATAATCTCTTAGAGGCACCCATTATATTAGTAGGGTTAACTGCCTTATCAGTAGATATCAATACAAATTTCTTAGTACCATTGTTAATGGCCGCCATTGCAGTCTTATAGGTACCGAACACATTGTTCTTAATAGCCTCGTTCGGACTGTCCTCCATAAGGGGAACATGCTTATGTGCAGCTGCATGATATACAATATCCGGCTTGTACTGCTGGAACACCTCATTAATTCTGTGTGTATTACGAACTGAACCAATTAATACTACAAGATTGAGCTCCGGATAGTCATGCTTAAGCTCCTGCTGAATGTCATAAGCGTTATTCTCATATATATCGAAGATAACAAGCTGTCTTGGTCCATGTCCTGCCAGCTGTCTGCACAGCTCGCTTCCTATAGAACCGCCGCCTCCTGTTACAAGTACTACCTTGTCCTTAACATATCCTATAATTTCATCTATATTGACCTTAACCTGCTCCCTTCCAAGGAGGTCGGTTATGTCAACCTTACGCATCTTGCTAACTGCAACCTCGCCATTCATAAGCTGGTATACACCAGGCATTATCTTAAGCTCACAGTCTGTCTGCTGGCATATCTCTACGATTGCTCTTCTCTGTGCCACCGTTGCTGCCGGTATTACTATGAATATAGTATCAATTGAATATCTTGCCACATTTTCAACAATGGAATTACGATTTCCTACAATAGGGATTCCACTTATTGAACGTCCAAGCTTGCTTGATGCATCGTCAATAACGCATTGTACATTATAATTAACATACTTGCTCTCAAGGATTTCATCTATAATTATCTTGCCGGCACTTCCTGCACCCACAATCATTACATTCTTACATTCTTTTCTGCCCCAGGCCCCAAGTCTGTCATGCCTAATATATCTTAAGAGTCTGTAGGAGAATCTGGCTCCAATTACCAGAATAAAGGTTATTATAAGTGACAGAATGTAATAGCTTATTGGCATTCTCCACCGAAGTATCAGTGTTCCTGCCACATCTGCTGTCATAGCAAAAAAGCATCCCCACGCAACGTTCCATAATTCGTTGACGCTGGCATACTTCCATAAGCTGTGATACATTCTGGCAATATAGAATATTATTATTGAACACAGGGTATTAATAGGCATGTAATATAACATTTGGTCAAGATACACCTGTGGAACTGCATTCATTCTGAAATCAAATCTAAGCATCAGCGCTATCACTGATGCCAGATTAATTGCAATGATATCATAGACAAGCAGCATAAAAGCACGCTTACCCCATGACACCAGTACTCGTTCTTTTTTATTCTCCCGTAATAATCTGAACATTGGTATTCCTCTTATTATTCTACTCTATAATATGTACATGTAATTCTACTGTTGGTGATTCGTTGCCATCAGTATCCTTGCAGGAATACTTCATCACATAATCACCAGGTGTATTTACATCTGGATAATCCTTAATCATGATGTACTGAAACAAAGTGTTTCTGGCATCCTTATCATCTGTTATGTTATCTACATAGCTAAGCCACTTAACCTCTGCGCCCTTTTTAACAGTTGCATTAGTTGTAGTAAGGTATAACACCGGTGCCTCGGCTGACTTGGTTGCTACAGGAGTTGTCTCCTCCGCCTCTGAAGCTGTAGTTGTCTGTGCCGGAGTATCAGGTGCTGCTGTGCCCTCCTGCGTAGGTGCTTCTGCAGGACCCTCCGTGGTCTCATCAGGTAAGGTATCTGCTCCCGAGGTTGTCTCCTCCTCATCAGGTATACTGCCTGAATATGGTATGGTAACGCTTTTCTGACTAAGCCTGTTGCTCTTATCTGTAGCTGCATATGTAATTCTTGCATGCTCACCATCATTAAGTATTATTACTTTGGCGACAATCAGGGTACTGCTTACATCCCTGCCCGAACTGTCGGTTGCTGTTACTCCCTTAAGAAGTGCTGATGTGCTCATTCCCTCTGAATAGGTCTTGCCTTCAGAAATTGATATCTCAGGGCCGCTTCTGTCTGATAATATATGTATGCCCATTAATATGACTGCGACAAGCAGTACTGCAAGGACTGTAACAATAACAATTTTCTTATTCTTCATAATTGTTGTCCCTCTATCTGCTGTTGTCTGTTACGTGGATGAGTTGGATTCCTCTTTCTCATACCTCCCATAGTACTTGCCATAATACTTGCCATAGTACTTGCCATAATAGCTGTTATCCTTAAAGTTAACCTTATTAAGAACTACTCCAAGGAATCTTGTACCCGTGGCACGAATCTGCTCAATTACACCCTTGGCAAACTTATTGCTTACCATCTTGGCAGCTATTACAAGTGCCGTTCCATCACACTTGGACGCAATAATAGAGGCATCTACAACACTTCCAAGTGGTGGGGTATCTATAATTACATAATCATATACCTTCTTACATATGCCAAGGAGCTCTCTATATCTTTTGTTATCCAAAAGCTCTGTTGGATTAGGTGGAACAGGACCTGATAGAATCATGTACAGGTTGTCTATGTTGGTTCCATATATAACCTCATCCAGGGTCTTCATTCCTGTAAGGAAATGAGTCATTCCGTTAGCTGCCTTGCCAATCTTATATCTTCCTGCAAGAACTGACTTACGCAGGTCACAGTCAATAAACAGCACCTTCTTGCCAAGCTGTGCCATGGCAACTGCAAGATTCAGCGATATACTGGATTTACCATCATTAGGTATACAGCTGGTTATGGCAATTGTCTTAATATCATCTCCACAGTACTGTATATTGGTTCTCAATCTTTTGAAGGCTTCGTTGGATCTGTAATCTAATTGTGTGAGTCTTCCTATATTAATCTTCTGCATATCTATTCGCTCCTCACATTCCTTGCATTGCCTGGCTTGGCTGTATTATTATCGTTATCGAATACCGGTATTACAGCTAATACGCTGACTCCAAGATATTTTTCAACGTCATCTGCTGTCTTGATTGTATCATTAGTTATATTAACGATAATAATTATTGCGCAGGACACTACCAGTCCCAGCAGGGCTGCAATAATTGTGTTACGGGCTACGTTAGGTGATGACGGTGTAACCGGCATGCTTCCCTCGTCTATAATGCTTACCATGTTCTCTATGTTCATAACCTTGCATATCTTATCACTGGATACATTGGCTATACTGTCTGCTATCTTCTTGGCCAGAATTGGATCCTTGTCAGTTACTCCGATTCTAATCATTCGCGTATCAGTTACAACCGTTGCACTTACCTTGCCATCAAGCTGTGAGGTTGTAAGGTTAAGTCCCAGGTCTGCAATAACCTGTTCAAGTACTGATGGTGATGTTACTATCTCTACGTAATCCTTGGAAAGTGATGTTGATGATGTGATGTCAGTTGCTGTAATTGTGTCTGAGCTCTGTCTGTTGATTACCATGATTCTTGTGACTGATGTGTACTGAGGTGTTACAATGAAGTTAAAGTATCCAAAGGATACCACTGCACATACAAGCACTGCTGCTACGATTATTACCCATTTGCTAAGGAGAGCCGCCAGGAGCTGTCCCAGGTCAATCTCTCTTTCTTCCTTGTCTGCCTTCACGACAGAATTGTTCATCTCGTTATTGTCCATAATTACTCCATATCTAATCTATATATTCGTCTGCAAGGACTGAATCTATATTATCCTTGAATATTCTGTTACAATAGTCCTCGCCGTATTTGCGGCTTATATACTGAGCAGCCTTCTTAAGCTCTGGTGCCCTGCCACTGTCATTGTGCGCATCTGTTGCCACAAAGTGAATCAGCCGGTTCTTAAGCAGCTCCTTAATGAATCGCTTGGCGGTACGTCCTGAATTACCCATTACACTTCCGGAGTTAACCTGAATATAGGCTCCGTCTTCAATAAGCTCCCTGATTCTGTCTGCTCTTGACATTAGGCACATATACCGCTCTACATGAGCAAGTATTGGCTTGTAGCCCGCTGCCACTGCTTCATATACACAGTCCCTAAGCTCATCATATTGTGATGAAGTGGAGAATTCAAAGAGTACGTAACCCGAGCCTGCCATTGTTGCTGCAAGTCCCTTGGATACATCCTCTATTGCTTCGGAATAATAATATACTTCCTGTCCCTGATACAGTCTCATATCGGAATAGTCTGCAACTATTAGCTTCTGTATGTCAATAAGCCTGTCTCTTATTGTTCCGGCCTCAGCCTTCATTCTGCCTATATGATAATGTGGTGTTGCAATAATACGCCTAATTCCTTCAGCATGCGCTATCTCAAGCATGCGCTTCATCTGGCTTATATCCCGGCAGCCATCGTCTACTGAGGGTATTATATGGCAATGCATATCTGCCAGTTCAGTCATAAGTAAGCCCCTTCGCTATAATTAGTGCTATTATAACATAATTCGCTATAATTCACACTTAAAGTATTATACTTTTTTAGAGAGATAATATCAAGTACTATTTCGTATGCATGTTTTCTTTCTGTTTTATACTGTCAAAAGCATCTGCCGCTTGTGACAGATGCTTTTAACAATTCTATCTGTTTTTATTAATCGGTGTTATTGATAACGTGTACCCTAGAGGTGCAAGTATCTTGAGCAGCGTATCAATCTGCGGCGTAGACTTCAGACTTTCCATCCTTGCAATAGCAGGTTGCTTCAATCATTTTTCCAATCAGTTCTACTTCAAAATCAATCTTTCTAATCTCTTCCAGTGTAACACGGTTCTCATCTGCAATGTACTCTGCAAAAGTATTGACATCCTTCATAATATCTCATTCCTTTCCAAAAAATCTTTTAGATTTTTACTTACCTTACACTATATTCCGTGCATCCTGCTTTTACCCCATACTCAAGAATCCCATCCTCACCATAGAATGAGAACACCGAATCCACGTTATTGGTATCCAGCATCTGCAGTTCCCCCGTTATGCAGTCAAATACAGCCTCATTGTTAATAAGTATTCTGTCTGTGCGAGTTTTTACATCGGACTGGAGATTGCCTGACATATCAAGTGACGTCATTGCTCCATCTGCATTATGTATTGCATATAGCTGCTGTCCTCCAAGTGCCAGCAGTGAATAATCGCTGCCTGTTCCTATAAGGGTAAGGTCACTTGTCTCATTGATATTAAAGGTCTGGGCTGTCTGACCGATTCTGTAATATACTGCCATCTGGCTATTATCTACACGGTTATGAACAATTAAGAATATGCTTTGGTTATCTGTAAAGCCATATTCTGACACTATCTTGTCGCTTTGTTCATACCGATTAGTCTCCACTCCTGTAAGGTCAGTAAGACTTGTAAGCTTATTCGTATTAAGGTCAAGGTAATAATATTCACAGTCCAGATCCGTACGTGTTGACCTGTCAATCTCGGAGCCATTGGACATATCTGCCTTAATAAGCATCTGCATTCCATCAGGTGACACAATTACCTTGTTAGCCTTAATCTTAATGCTGTCCAGACTGTCAAAAAGATACTGGGCTGTACCGGTTTCAATATTAATTCTATATGCATACAAAAGGTATCCCACTGCATTAACCGCAATGAATTCATGGTCATTGCCTGGAATAGTATAGGTTACATCTGCCTTATTCTCATTAATCCCAACTGCATGCACTCCGTCATCGCCTACATAATAATATGCAGTGGTCTCTGTATCCTGACCCTGTACCTTATAGCTGACGCTGTTAAGTGGCTGCTTTGCAATTGTATCTTCGCTCTCTAATCTATAGCATTCAATAGCATTGTTGTTGGTTACATAGAATGCGTCATCCTTCTGGCAGAAGAAATTCACTCCATTACATTCTGTAAATCTATAGGTATATCCTGATTCACCATTATCTATATTGTCAACTGCTATGCCTGTGTCTGACTCAGTCTCTGTCTGTGTTTCCTTTGGAATGCTGTCTGTAGAATGGGAGCAGCCGGTTAATACTGTTATAATCGTCATTGCAGCTGCAATTATGTATATATTCTTTCTCATATGTCTAATCTCCTGTGTTGTATCTATCTTATATAAGACAATATCTGTCTCCTGCCACACATGAGTGACCGAAAACAGATACCATACTTGTTATATTCTTTTCTTCATATAAATCGTTATTGCTATGCATATGAATATTGGAACAAGAACTGCTCCGCACATAAACATAACTCCTTCAAAATAACCACTTACATATCTTACAACAAAATCATAAAAATATTTGGGTGATGTTGATATTTTGCTCTGTATATTCTTAGCATTGGCAATGCATATAGGAACGAACAGCATCAGGTCTGCAGCAATCATACTGTAGGTCAACACTCTTACTCCTCTGTGCTTGAACTTCTGCATTATAAGAATCATAACGAATGCCACAATTCCAATAAGTGAAAGTCCTCCTATCGCCGGCCAGAATATCCTGTTATAGCGTTCAACAATTGATATAAAATAGCTCATATACGGAAAGGTTACCTTGCTTTCATACTGTCCCATAATCTCGTCTGCCATGGAATCAATATATGTAAGGTTCTCATCATTAAGCTCCATGCCGTTGGCAACTGCATAGCTCTTAAGATTCTCTATAACTCCGGCACGGTATTCTCCGTCCTGAATCTCATATTGTCCGCCATCAAACATGGCCTCTATGTAGCCCTTGACATCGTTATACACCATATCAACTGTCAGTGAGTCCCCTACAACGTCCTCCATTGTAAGTCCCGAAGGCTTTATCATTGCCAGGGTATCATTGTATATGTCTGTCTTAATTCCTGCATAATAATCACTCTTATTAAGTTCTCTTAAAAATGCAGACTTATTAAGGAAGCTTATCTTGACTGTACTCAGAAGCAGAATTGCAAATAATACTATTGTCAGTATACCTCCAAGTATAACATTCAGAACATTGATAAGAATCTTCCTGCCATTTTTTCTATTATTCACTGTATTATCCATTCCTTTCTCCTAGTATTCAATTACCGGACCGGATATTTTGTCTGCATATACATACAGTCTCTCTGACTTATAATATAATGTTGTCATAAACGGATAGCATGTAAACATTATAAGTCTCTCCCTGTCTCTGGTAAGATTATAGGCGCTTTTATCTGTCTCAGAATGGATTTCAAGATTATTAACTTTGTACTGGTAGGTTCCGTAATTAGTTGTAATTACAATAATATCCCCTACTTCAATGTCTTTAAGTGGATAGCAGAAGGTATTGTTGTGTCCTGACAGCAGTATTGGGCAATCAAAGCCTGGCATGGAGCTTGACATATTCTGGCATATTCCATATTCCATTATATCAAGGTCATCCCCATAGTAGAGTGGTGCCTCAAGTCCTATTCTGTCAACTTTAATCTCTCCGTACTGCTCACCATATGATGGCATGTCAACCTCAGAGAGAGGTACTGTTGAGTTATCTGCTTCCAATGAAAGCTTTGCCTGTTCCTCGTCGAATATACTTCCAACATCTGTCTTGAATGTTGAGGCTGAATCTGACAGCACCAAGCTGCTAAGTGCTATACCAGTATCAATAATCGGGCGGGCGGCAAAGTATATTACAAGATACGCAATTAAAGAAAAAGCTAATGGCATATAGAGATATGCCATTAGTCTCTTTACCTGTACCTTATGCTTCTGCTGATGCATTATGTAATCTCTTCTTAGAGATAATAATTCCACATGCAGCTAATACAACAATGATTCCAAGTCCAGCAATAGCAACTGTTCTGTAGTCGCTTCCTGTATGCTTAGTTGTTGTGTCTTCAAAAATCTTTCCATTAGCATCACTGATTGTCAGCTTGTTATCGCCGGCTGTAATAGTAAGACCAAGGTCAGCCTTAGTATTAGCATCGTTAAGTACTGCAACAATCTTGCTGTTAAGTGCTGGTGTGTTAACCATCTCGTTGAATGACTTAACACCTGATGCCTTAACATCAGCAACAACTTCATCAACTGCTTTGCTAAGAATGTCAACCTGTGTAGCGCTAAGGTCATTCTTTGTAAGATAAGCCTGTGCCTGTGTAATGTAATCATCTGGTACTGCAACTGTAGCACCGTTAACTACTACTCCTGCCTTAATCTTATCGAGAAGAGCTTTCTCCTCTGGTGATAACTCAGAAGCCGCAAATGCGGTTACAGTCATAGCAAATACCATCGCTAAAGACATTACAACTACTAATAATTTCTTAAGTGCCTTCATGCTCTCTATCCTCCTTATTATATTTTGGTAGCCTATGGATAAACTATCTTAATGTTAAGTATACACAGATTTTGTAAAAAAGCAACAGATTTTGAAAAATTTTACAACGGTCGCTCTATAATAATGGTTTTATAGTATTATCTAATAAGTTACATATGCTTATAGGTATGTTTTTATGTATATCCCTTACCAGTAAATCGGAATACTTAACAACACTGGAATCTTTCATAAAAATAAAATCCACCACCTCTCCACCTGCGCATTTTTCTATTGATGAATCCTCAACCCTAAGCGTCATTGGAAAAAGCAGTTCATTTATCATATGCCCATTTCTATCAATGTTTTCTATAAGACCTAATGTAAACTCCAAATTAGTAACACTTAGCTTATACTTAATTGTCAGTGTCTGCATATCCTTTAACACACACACGACATTATTAGTCAGCTCTGGAAGTCGCTTCAAGCATGGAAGCTTCTTCTTCGCATTCGCATATGAGTGCGTCTCAGAAAAATGAAATTGTTTATTTGTAATTATACCCTTCTTGGCATTCTTATAAAAATCCTTTGCCGATAGCTGTGTTTCCACTCCTGTAAGATGCAGAAAATGATTCACAGGAAATGATACTTCAAAAAATTCTTCTCCATATACGTATAGGAATGTTTTTCCTGCTAAAATTTTACTATAAATATTTGCTGATTCTATAATATCTTCTCGTATTGCATTCTTTTTATCTGTTTTTGTTGCCATTCGTACCTCTAACATTGAACCAAGTAACTTTTTTACTCGATTAGTGCACAAAGAGGAGTGTGTCTCCACACTCCTCAGTAATCTCATTTAAAAGAGTTTTCTGCTGGTTGTCAGCCTCGTTATCCAGTTAAGATAACCATAACGACGTGGAAATAATTAAGTCCCCCACGTGGACTACAGCTTTATCCAAGCTGCCAGGCTCAATACCCATTTATGGTATCTAAAGAAATGGAACTTTACCCTGCTCCATCTGCAGCACAACTTTTTACGATGCTCTCACATCGAGACATTACTGTTCTACTTATATTATACCCAATTTCTTTAAAAAATCAACTATGAAAATTCATTTTTTTGCCTTCACCACATCCACTATCAGAAACGGCAGCGGGTTAAATCCAAGGTTCCAAAGCCTTGGTTCTGTGATGCTAAACAGCAGCACGAGGCTGACAACCATTGCAATATGTGGTTTATTATTTTTCCTGGCATATAACAGAATAACTGTATACAATGCCAGCACAAACAGTATGAAAAGTATCCCGTAGTTGAGCAGAAGCTGCACATATGAGCAGTCCACATAGTTGTATGGATGCTCATAGGTGCCAAACACGCTGCTGCCCACCCAGGTAATATCCTGACCAAATGGCGTGATTCCATAATTAAGCAGTGCGGCCTTGCCAAGCCTTAATCTTCCATTCAAAAAGCTGTTAAGTCCATACCAAAATGGTGAGTTTTCGTTATAGCAGGCTGAAATTATTATCGATATTATAAATGCTGCCGCCGGAAGTGCCGCCATTATTCTGGTATACCAGCTTCCAAGCAGTGCGACTGCCCGTCCGTGATATTTAATAATCAGGTCCAGTATCACTGCCACAGTTGCCACTGCAAAGCACATTTTTGAATCTGTTTTAATGAAAAAGAATACATGAGCTGCCTGTATCAGTGCCAGCTCAGGGATTGTTATTCTTTTTTCCCGAAGATACATATATTCCAGACTGATAAACAAAAACAGTATGGCGGAGGTTGTGGTCCAGGCAAAACCCAGTCCATACCTTAATCTGGCCTCCGATGCAAACAACACATTATCTATAATTCCACCAAGACTTAGGCCTACCATTGCAATAAGAATCAGCAGCTGTACTGTCATGGTCTGCCTGATTATTTTCCTTGAATCTGCGGAAAGCGCCGCTATCAGTATGAGAAAAGAGTACACACAGCTGTTGCTTTTGGAAAAAATAGCGCATGCGCCCAATCCTATGCCAATGATGCAGCCTGCTGTAATGTGTTTTTCCTTGATTGACAGCTGTACAATAGCTGCTGCCATAAGTGCATAGGAGAGCAGGCGGGTATAGGTGCACAGGCTTGCCGCCATGCTGCCTGGCTCAACTATTATGGTCTCGCCCATTACAACAGCCAGATAATATATTGATATCGCAGTTAGGAACAATATTTCATTGATTGTTAAAGCTAATCTTTTCTTCAATGCCAAGCTGCTCCTTCGCCTATTCGTTAGACACTGCTATTGTGCCTAAAAGTCTGATGCCCTGTGCTGCACACAGCTCAATGGCTTTATTAATCTGCTCATATTCTGAACGTCCGGTCTGTTCCCACAGCAGGACATAGCCTGCCTCTGCCGCCTTTTTCATAGTATCTACGCTGTGATTGACTGCGCAGCCTGTTGTTACCATTATTCCGTTAGTCATTGCAGCCTTGGCAACCTGTGCCATAAATACATCTTCTTTGTCCAATGTGGTGCATATACATATTCTGTCAGTATTGTTGCTTCGGCATATCAGCCCAATATTCATTGCAGTGTATTCTATGTCGGCCTGGGTTGTTGTCCTGCCATGATATTTTATCCTGTCCACAAGTCTGTCTATGCATCTAAGCAGCTTCTTTGAGCTGTCTGCATGGCGGAGCTCTGCCACAATGTCTGTTGAGGTAATATTACGGATATCTTCGATATTTTTCACTGTCAAGCCATACATATATCTGAGGGCATTGATTACAAAGCCCAGTAATAATCCGATGATTGCGCCATAGATAATTGTGATTCTGTTAATGTGCTTGGCAGGAACTATTGTTGGCTCTGTTGTCTGAGGTGTATCGGTTGATTCTGCTGCCGGAGTTCCTGCTGCGGCGTTAACCTGTTCAATTGCCTCCTGTTCGCTTACGCCTCCTGCAATTGTGCTGTACAGCTGGCTCTGCATTGTACTAAAGCCTGACGTAAGTGTGCTAAGCTCATTATTAGCTGCTGTATATATGTTGATTATATTGGTTTTGTTGTTAGTAACTGTCTGGTCAATAACTACAGCTGAGGTCTGAGTCATCAATGTCAGCTTATGAGCTCCCACTGATGTAGTAAGTGCAGTATGGATTTCATCCATTGCTGTTTCTACACATTCCAATATGCTGGTACACATTTCGTCGCTGCTGCCTCTTAAGGTTATTGTAATAACCGAATTAGATATTGATGTTCCTACCAGCAGACCCATGTCTCTGGGATTAATCGTTCCACCAAGCTTTTCATTAACAGCTTCATACAGTTCTGAGCTTGTGGCAAGCTGGATGCTGTATCCGTTAAGCAGGTCACTAGCGTAATCTCTGCCGTTTTCCGCGTCAAAAGAATCTGTTATTACATAATACTGCAACAGGATTCTGTGTACACTTCCGGCATCCATATTAAGTACATCACTTGTGTTGATGTAGTTGTTAAGGTCATCCACCTGGGTTTTAACATTAATAGCACGTCCTACCAGGTCAATGTCGGCTTGTGTTAATTCCTTCTGTGCGGGTGCTGGTTCTGTTGGAGCCTCTGTCTCGCCCGCAGTCGTCTCCTTTTCAACCGGCTTAACCTTATCACTGTTCTTATATCCTATTGCGCCGCCTACTACTGCGCAAAGAATCATGGCAACAATGAGCAGTCGCCAGCCTTTAAGAGCGTACCACAGCATATCACCTACATATATTTTTCGTTCTCTTTTTATATATCTTTGTTCAGGCATCGTAATGCTCCTCCTGCATAATATTAATTAATGACATTATATCTTCATCATACCACTAAATACAAGAGCATATTTCAATTAGTCACTTCGCCTGGCGGCTCAGTGTCCATTGGCCAGCATATAGAAATTCGTGCAA
>CAYTWF010000072.1:0-13172 GCA_964441705.1 uncultured Butyrivibrio sp. | reverse complement strand
CATAAAATGGGTTTGCTCTATTCTATTGTGTCCACTATCTAGGGTACAGTTTATACATTGTAGCACTATCTATTACTAATTGTATACAACTATTTATTCAATTTTATTGACGCACAACAAATACTATTGTAATATTTTATGCATATAATGAGAGCGGAATTATTAAGAATAATTATACTTGTAAGCAACATAAAAGCAACCTCATGTGGGGTTGCTTTTATTTTATAAATTCTATACTATTCTATACTGCAAAGTCCACTGACTGTCCAACACTTTTCTCTTCCTCAGTAACCACGCTGTCACTTAGGCTTGACATATAATAGTCCTGAACCTTCTTAATCAGCTCCTCTATTGAATTGGCTGATATAGTTACTGTGTCCTCATTGTCAATTTGCTCCTGAGAATCCTCGAGTCTGTCTGCCTGCTGTTTTTTAGCCGCCTTCTTTGCTTCTGTCTTCTTGCTCTCAGCCTTCTTCTCCGCATTTTTCTCAATACGTTCCTTCTGAGTCGCAAGAGATTTGTCAATTACTGCAAAAAACTTGGCGGTTCCTTTATCGTCAAAGGACATTCCAAATGCTCTAGCACTGATTCCTGACGCGGCAAGCTGTGACTTCATCTGTGCTGCCCCTGAGGTGGCATTACTTAGGATTGATTCATACTTCTGACGATATGCCTTATCCGTAGCCATCTTCTCAATCTTATCTGTATCAATAAGAACTGTAAGCTTCCCGGAGCTTGCAAAGCTTCCCTTAGCAGCTTCTGCCTCTGCCTTCTTGTCCGACGCTACAAGCACGAAATTCATGTTGCCATATTTCTTCTTAAGTGAGTTGTAATAGTCAAGTGCCTCATCACTTAATCTGGCATCCCCAAAGGTTGCTGTTCCACTGACCTTGTTCTTGCCGTCTGCGGCATCTGTCTTCTTATTCTCTGCTGCCTTAGTCTGTGTGCTGTATGCACTGGCGGCCTGTGCATAGCCTGTTGTACTTATTCCACTCATATTATTTCCTCCATGACTGCTTATGAGACATCCTTGTCCCACATTATTAACTACATAGATAGTATCGGCATATAGAGTGAAAAGTTAACCCTGTATTACGCTCTTATTAAATCAAGAATTGCGGTCTTAGGCTGAACACCAACTGACTTGGTAACAACCTCACCATTCTTAATAAGAACAAGAGTTGGTATTGACATAATGCTGTACTTCTCTGCCAGGTCAGGCTGCTCGTCTACATTAACCTTACATATACTGGCATCAGTAACCTCTGCTCCCAGCTCCTCAATTACAGGACCAAGCATCTTACATGGTCCACACCAGTCTGCCCAGAAATCAATAAGTACAGGCTTGTCTGACTTCATTACCACATCCTCAAAATTTTCCTTAGTTATATGAATTACTGACATAATATTTCCTCCTTTATAAAAATAATAATGATTACTGTTTTATTTTACCATTTTATGTCTCCTATTGCAATATAAATATAGCCTTATTGTCCGCAATTTGATAAAAGATATTCATTTTCCCCTTGACTTTAAAATATAAATGTGTTAATGTCATTGAGTAGTCAATATGAATTTAAAACTAATCTCGGTTATGTCTTTTTTCTATATGACCGGTGATTAGTTCTTTTTTTATAATTGATACGAATATTTTTATAGGAGGTACCTACAATGAGTAACGGTACAGTTAAGTGGTTTAATGCACAGAAGGGTTATGGTTTCATAACAGATGACAACGGCGGAGCAGATGTTTTCGTACATTTCTCAGCTATCCAGACAGATGGTTACAAGAGCCTTGAAGAAGGACAGAAGGTAACATTTGATGTTGAAGAGGATCCTAAGGATTCTAAGAAAGTAAAAGCAACTAACGTTTGCCTTGCTTAATCAACAATTTTAAGCTCAGTTATGAGTTGGTCCTAAATATAATTTTTTCATGCACATATCTAACAGTACGTCCATAAAAATATTTGTATTATATGTCAGACCAGGAAAGACCATCGGATAATCCGATGGTCTTTCTTTATGCCATATTATGCCATGCAGTTAACTGTTTTGTACTTATACAGCATTTCTGCGTGATTCTGCTCTTCTATCTGAATATCAGCAAAGAGCTTTCTAAGCTCTGAATTTCCTGAAGCGAATATATCTGTATTATAATCTGTTGATACCATTTTTTCTGTTCCAATACAGTCTGTAGCAAGAAATGCATCATTTTTCTTATCCTCACTATCCCCGCTGTAGGTAGGTGTTGGATTGTAATTCTTTCCTTTTGAATCATTGCAGTCACTTTCAGGGATACTGCCATTCATTGCCTGGGTAATTGATTCATAATGCTTCTGCTCATCCTTTTGGATTGTCTCAAAAAGACTGGCCAGCTCCCGGTCCTTTGCTTCCTTTGCATATTTGCCGTATTTCTCAACACATGAGTTCTCCTGTGCCTTAAGCTCCTTAAGCACAGTAAGTTCTTTTTCTGTAAGCATCATAATAAATAACCTCCATATATTGTTGTATGGAGGTTATTATGTGCAGAATATGTTGTTTTTACTCAGATATTATTTGGCTTTTGCAAGCTTTTTGGCATTAACCTTAAGAGTATTGCTCTCCTTATATGGTCTTACAAGAAGGTATACGAAAAGTACTACAAGCAGGCATGCAATTACTGTTCCAACACCAAAGCTTCCGGTAGTGAATATTGAGCCAATCTGGAAGATACAAAGTGATGTCAGGTAAGCAAGTATTGTCTGATAGCCTACTGCAAACCAGAACCACTTGGCAGAGTTCATTTCTCTTTTGATAGCTCCCATTGCTGCAAAGCAAGGTGCGCAAAGAAGATTGAATACGAGGAAGGAGTATGCTGCAAGTGCACTCATGCTTCCTGCAAGTGCTCCCCATATCTCATTACCATCCTCTGCTACCTCTGCAAATCCAAAGAGGACACCAAAGGTACCTACTACGTTTTCTTTTGCTATAAGACCGGTTACAGCTGCAACTGCCATCTTCCAGTCGCCCCATCCAAGAGGTTTGAATATTGGTGCAATAAATCCACCGATTGAAGCAAGAATACTGTCATTAAGCTGTTCTGCCTCAAGCATTCCAAAGCTTCCATCAACCCATCCAAAGCTCATTAGGAACCAAAGTACAATTGTTGAAAGGAGAATGATTGTTCCGGCCTTTTTAATAAAGGACCAGCCTCTTTCCCACATGCTTCTAAGTACATTGCCAACTGTTGGCATATGATATGCTGGAAGCTCCATTACGAATGGTGCCGGGTCACCAGCGAACATTTTAGTCTTCTTAAGAATAATACCTGAGCAGATAACTGCTGCAATTCCGATAAAGTATGCACTTGGTGCAACCCACCATGCTCCACCAAATAAAGCACCTGCGATAAGAGCGATAATTGGAAGCTTGGCACCACAAGGAATAAATGTTGTGGTCATAATAGTCATTTTACGGTCTCTGTCATTTTCAATTGTTCTTGAAGCCATAATTCCAGGAACACCACAGCCGCTGCCGATAAGCATTGGAATGAAGGATTTACCTGAAAGTCCGAATTTACGGAAAATTCTATCCATGATAAATGCAACTCTTGACATGTATCTGCAAGCCTCAAGGAATGCAAGGAATATGAAAAGTACGAGCATCTGAGGAACAAATCCCAGAACGGCACCTACACCGGCAATTACTCCGTCCAGAATCAATGCACTCAGCCAGTCAGCGCAGTTAATTGCTATAAGACCTTTTTCAACAAGTGCAGGTATACTTGGAACATACACGCTGTCAATTCCAAATAAATGCCAGCCATCACCAAATACACCATCATTGGCCCAGTCGGTAGCCCATGTACCAATGGTTGTTACAGATATAAAATATACAAGGAACATAACTGCTGCAAATATTGGTAATGCCGCAAATCTGTTAGTTACAATTTTGTCAATTTTGTCTGATACAGAAAGCTTTTTCTTACCGTTCTTTTTATAGCAGTCACCAATGATTGACGAAATATACACATATCTTTCATTGGTGATAATGCTTTCAGTGTCATCATCATATTTCTTTTCCAGCTCTTCAATCTTATCAGCAACCTCAGGAACTGATTTCATGTTAACTGAGATTTTATCATCCTTCTCAAGCAGTTTAATTGCAAAAAATCTCTTTTGCTCCTCAGGTATAGTGTTGTCAAGTCTGTCTGCAACGCTGCCAATTATCTCTTCCACCTCAGGACAGAACTCATGAACAGATACAGAGGTTTTCTGTGAAGCAACTGCAACTGCCTTCTCGGCCGCTTCCTTAATTCCGGTTCCCTTAAGAGCGGATATTTCAACTACCTCACAGCCCAGCTTTTCACTTAATTTATCTATGTATATCTTATCTCCCGACTTCTTAACCACATCCATCATATTAACAGCCATGATTACAGGTATTCCAAGCTCCATAAGCTGTGTTGACAGATACAGATTTCTCTCTATGTTGGTACCATCAACGATATTAAGAATCGCGTCCGGTCTTTCTGTAATAAGGTAATTACGTGCTACCACCTCTTCAAGTGTATATGGAGAAAGGGAATATATTCCCGGAAGGTCCATGATTGTTACATCACTGTGTCCCTTAAGCTTTCCTTCCTTCTTCTCAACTGTAACGCCTGGCCAGTTTCCTACGAACTGATTGGAACCTGTAAGCGCATTAAACAATGTTGTTTTACCGCAGTTAGGATTACCTGCAAGTGCAATTTTAATTGACATCTCATAACTCCTTTTTGTGTTAACTTTTTGTTTGTCTTTCCTATCTTATGTTAGTGTTATCTAACTCATTGGTAAAAAAATTACTCGGTAATAATCATCTCTGCATCTGCTTTTCTAAGAGACAGCTCATAGCCTCTTACCGTTACCTCTACAGGGTCTCCCAGCGGGGCAACCTTTCTTATGTATATATCCACACCCTTAGTAATACCCATATCCATAATACGTCTTTTAACAGGGCCTTCTCCTGTCAGCTTAACAACCTTGACTGTCTGTCCAATGGCAGCATCCTTTAATGTTCTCATAACAGCTCCTTCTTCATTCTTATTCAGACCATAATCTTGTTAGCCATATCTTTACCTATAGCTACTCTTGAATTCTTGATGTTAACAATCATGTTACCGTTAATCTGTGACACAACCGTTACTGTGCCACCGGTTACAAAGCCAAGATTTTCAAGAAATCTTCTTGTGTCTTCCTTACCGCCTACTTTTTTAATAATATTAGGTTCACCTTCATTTACCATTGATAGTGGCATCATCTCATCTTCTTTCTTTTCAGCACTATGTCTGATTTCTTTTCGTATGTTAGTATATTCTAACTTTCATTAGTTGTCAACAACTTTTGTTAATTTATTCTAATTAAAAAGCTCCGCAGTGTACTGACTGCGAAGCCTCTTAATTAGAATAACAATTAATTATATTTTTCCAGTAAATCATGCTTTAACTCCATATATGAATCCAGAGCTTCCTTTGAGCTCATAAATACTTCATTACCGCTTACCTTATCATATGATGCCTTTCCCATGGAATTCTCATCATCATTGGAGACAACTACATTATCCTTATCCTTACAGTTAAATACACATGCTATATTGGTTTCAACGAGCGCATAGGTTTTTATTTTTTCCTTTTGAACAAGCTCTTCCTGTTGGTCTATGAATACAAGATATTCATCATCTTTGACAAGCTCATTAACAAATCCAAGATTAATATCGCCTGTGTTAAAAATAAACCATGACGGGCTATGTATATATATTGTCTGATTTTCTTCAATCCCACTACCTTTAATTACCTTTTCAACTACAACCTCACGTCTGTATGTCTCAAAAAGATAATCCGTTCTTCCTGTTGCCCTTACCTTAAGAATGACAGGTGCTTCTTCTGTCTTTTCATCTATGAACTCAAGCTGGGTTTTCAAGTAATCATAATCGCATTCTGAAATTGAATAATTATATAATGGTTCATCCTCGGAAAAATAATCTGTATACTGGCCTCTATCCAATATCCCATTTATTATTGCAGCGATAATTGCCACAGCAGTAATAGCTATTGTTATTTTTTTAATCACGCATGTACACCCTCTTCCTTTTTAAGCACACCATTATTCATGGTATATATTTCATCTGAAAGAAGCTCTATGTCTTCCCTGCTGTGACTTGCAAGAAGTATTAAAGCACCCCTTTCTTTTTCTTCTTCAATTATCTTTCTAAGAAGTTCTATTCCGCTTTCATCAAGTGCATTGGTTGGTTCATCAAGCAGAAGTATATCCGGGTGTTCCATTATTGCCTGTGCAATAGCAATTCTTTGCTTCATTCCCAAAGAATATTTTCTGTATGTACGTTTATCATCAGGATTCAGTCCAACTCTGATTATTGCTGTCCTGATATCCTCCGCATTAGCTGTTTTATTAATTTGTGACAGCATATACAAATTCTTATATCCTGTATATTCTGGAAACAGTCCTGAATTCTCCAAAATAATACCAATTTTGGGAAGTACATCCATATCTTTATATAACTTCTTTCCATCCAGAATTATTTCTCCAGAATCTATATGCATAAGTCCTGAAACAGCCCTGAACAGCATTGTCTTGCCACTTCCATTTCGTCCAACGAAACCATATATTTTACCAGATTCCATTTTAATACTTACATTATCAAGTATCATATTTCCTTTTATTTTTTTAGTAACATTTCTTATTATCAGTTCCATTTTTACCTCCCATTATCCACATCAGAATTAATATAATCATGTTTTTTTACGACCTGTACACCAATAATAATAGTAATTACAGAAATCATAATAAAAAATGTGAATGATTCTAACAAATCATACTGTATATTAAATCTGTTAATCACCTCATCCACATCAGCTATTACGCTGCTGTGCCATGCCACAACTATATGCGAAACAGGATTCAGTCTCAAAAAAGAAGCATTATGTTGAACCATCTCTGCTGTTACTGTATCACTGGTTACAAGTGGAAGCCACTTATCCCATATAAGCAAAAGTGATATCATCACAATCTGTATCGTTTCCATGATAGCAAAACCGGCTATATTGCTTGCAGCAATTGAAATAATATTAATTATTCCCGTAGTAATATACAGCCACATTGCTGTTAGGCATATGTATGCTGCAAGTAAGACCACTGATTCATAACCAATTGTTACATCCAATCTCATAGACACCATAAATATACATGACAGCATATACGCAGCCGTATACATAAATGAAAATCCAGCAAGCTTTGCCATCTCTTTTACATACCATCTGCTTCTATTACTGTTTCTGGAAAAGAAATAAACACTGGCAGTACAGTAATGCCTGTATATAAATGTTCCAAATAGTATTTGAAAAACAATAAAAGGCAAAAAATCTCTGGTTATATCCATAATTCCAGCTGCATCAGGAAGAATATCAAATGATTCAAGCTTAATTATTTCATATCCATTCATACACTGAATTGATTTTGTGTAAATACCATTAATCAATCCCAGAATAATTGATGGAATTAAGCATTTAATTATATGTTTCATTCAAGCCAATCCTTTCTGCTTTCAATGCAAAGAATGACCACAGAAATTATCAACAACACAGCCATAATTAAAAAGAAATACAAAAATTTTCTTTGACCATAGCTGTATAATGTAAAATAATCCACATAATTCATACTATATTTTGTTTCCAGAACCTCTCCTATTTTGGCCAGTCCGTAGAACAAAATAAATATAGGCAAAAAAACAATTACCCAAAATTTTTTGACGAAAGTAGAAACCGCCATTGCAAATACTGCCACAATACCACATGTCGCACCAATTACTAAAATATTAACAATTGCATTTACATATACATTAAGTGCAAAAAGCCAAGGTGTCATCATCCCGCTTACAAATATTTTATATGTATCGCTAAACACTCCGTCATTTGTTATACCCGCAGCATCTACAGGATATTTTATACAATAAAGTCCTAATTCTATTAAAAAAGGTAATACAAAGGTTAAGAATGTAACCAAAAAAACAGCCATAGACTTTGCAAGGTAATATTTTCCAGCAGTTGTTCTTGTAAATATAACAGGTTGTATCTTGGAATTACGGTCAATAACATAGGAAAATGCTGCTGGAAGCACAATAAGAAGCGGTAGCAGTTGTAATATTCTGGTATCTCCATCAACACATCCTGAGATAGATAAAAATACAGTTGGATTATACATCGTCACTATATCGAACCCATTATAACTTTCTGTACCACTGAAGTAATGCACCATTATTAGTGCAAGAAGAATCAAAAAAGTAACATAAACAAACTTCTGTTCAAGTATACATCTTAATTGAAAAGCAAAGTTTTTTTTCATATATAGCACCCGCCTAATTTATTAATGGATTAATATATTACACACATGTTATGTAAAATTATTTACCACTAAGAGTGACATTCGCAGTTGCTGAATATCTTGCATCATTGCCTCTAAACATAAATATCATAGATTTATTATTTAAGTATCCCTCTTTTATGTACACATGCTGATAAGTACCCTTAGTCTCATCCAATTGTACTTCATTTCCTACAATTACCCAATTTCCATTTGCATATACAGCTGGCTTTGTCCAACAATATCTAAAATTATCAGTTCCTCCCGTTTGTGGAAAAACTGCATTTAACCTCGCATCACCATAAGAATATGCCGTACTCCGTGTATAGCTTGCAGAATATACCCATCCTAAATTCTTAGGTAAAAGATAATCATTTGTAGGAGTTGCTGCCAAAATATTTGTTGATGCCATGAGAACTAACAAAATAATTACCGATACAATATTACTGATTTTTTTACTCATAATTGCCCTCCATCTTATATATTTTTGTAATATATTAACCCATGCATTTATATTACCACCTTATTTTATCATTGACTATGTATATTTTTGCTAAATATTAGCTATATAATTAGCTATTTTTACTTAATTTTTATTTTAGCTAATAAGGTAAAAATCAAGAAGTCGTCACACTAAGTAATTAGTGTGGGGGTCCTTTTGAAAACTAAAAACATTATAAAATTACTGAGGGGCTGTCGCACTAATGATTTTGGAAAAATAAAATCACTAGTGTGACAGCCCCTTGATATAAATCCAATATTTTTTTATTGAAATCTCGTTACCTGATTTCTTCCATTGCTCTTGGACTGATACAATGCCATGCCTGCATTATCCATAAGCTTAGTAAATTTCGTTGGTTCCTTATTGGTCATTGCCACTCCAATTGATATGGTGAACTTGATTTCCTGTTCCTCACTGTTAAGCTTATCGGCCAGTGCATTACACTTGTTCTCAACCATCTCTGCTGAAGGAACATTAATCATAAATATTACGAATTCATCTCCGCCGATTCTGGCGATAATATCATTGGACCTGAAGAATTTTTTAAGTATTCTGGTAATAAGCATAAGCGTCTCATCACCCTTGGCACGTCCATATCTGTCATTAATGCTCTGAAAATTATCAATCTCAATTAATACAAATGCGTGATTACCGGCAGCCTGTGTCTCAAGCACTCTGTCAATAAGTCTCTCTGCATTAGCCTTATTATAAACTCCCGTAAGCTGGTCTTCTCTTGACCTTACGCCTGTCGCATTGCACTCCTGAACTATCTCCACAAATCTTTGATGTGATTCTATTACGTTCTCTACACGCTTTTGAACTACAGCAGGCACAAACGGCTTGGTAATATAATCATCTGCTCCAAGTGACAGTGTTTTGACCTGCATCTCAGGTGAATCATCTGCAGTGAAGATGATTACAGGTATGTCCATTATCTCTAAATGATTCTTCTTATATTCCAAGAATTCTGTTCCATCCATAACCGGCATCATCATATCAAGAATAATAACATCTACCTTGTTATTGTTCTGTGCAAGAATTTCAATTGCCTCCTGACCATTAGAGGCAGTCAGAATTATATATTCATCCTTGAATATCTCTCTTAGCAGCTCCCTGTTCATCTCTTCATCATCAACAATGAGCATTCTGTTGGTATTAATCTGTCTTGCATTCATTGCAGAACGGAATTTATTCAGTTCAGTATCTATCTGACGGCGCTGAGTAATATCGCTGAAGGTACACAGTACAATATTACGACTGCCAACCTTATCAATATACTTAATCTTCACACGTACAAGTGCCTGCTTGCCATTAAGGCAGTGTCTTAGATATTCACACTCCTCCTCACCATGAGTAAGCAGAACCGCATTAAGTGCTGCAAGAACTGAATCCCTCTGTCCCTCGTCAATAACATTCATTGGTAAATTGGAATAAAGTATCTTGTCCTCGTATCCAAATGTCTCATAGAATTCACCATTAACTCTAATGCATTCTATTTTATCACCTTCAACCTCATATATTCCTATTGGCTGCATGAATCCGGACAAAAGCTGCTGGGTCTTAGGGTTAAGAATCCAGGTCTTGTCCTCCACATTCTCATCAGGTTCAGCATGCTTATATTCTGTATCCTTATTAATAAGCTCTTCATATTCATTAACAGGCATTGGTCTGGCAAAATAATATCCCTGCACATATTCGCAGCCAATTGTTCTTAAGAATTCAACCTGGTCATAGGTCTCAACACCCTCGGCAATAACCGTAATATTGAGCCATTTGGCCATTCTTACTACAGATGATACAATACTTTGGCTTCTTCCCAGGTCCTCCGTCTTCTCAAAGAACTTCATATCTATCTTGATAACATCCACATCAATATCCTTTAGAATATTAAGTGATGAATAGCCGCTTCCAAAATCATCCATTAATGCAATAAAGCCATTAGCATGTATTTTCTCTATGGTATCGTATATCACGCTTTGATTATCTGTATATGCGCTCTCTGTTATCTCCAGCTGAAACAGCTCATGCGGAATCTTATATCTGTCCACAAGTTCGCATATTGTGTCCACAAGTAAAGGATTGTACAGATTAACCCTTGATACATTAACAGATACCGGAAGAGGTGTTATTCCTTTGTCAATCCAGCCTCTGATAATACGGCAGGTATGCTCCCACATATAATAATCAAGCTTCTCAATAAAACCATTGCCTTCAAATACAGGTATAAACACTCCCGGTGATATCATACCCTTCTGTGGATGAATCCATCTCACCAGAGCTTCTGAACCGGCAGGCTTATTATTCTTAAGAGAATACTTAGGCTGGAGATATACCACGAACTGCTCCTGTTCAAGTGCATCACCCATCTCGTTGATAATCGTCTGCTCCGTTGCAAGATTTTCTCTCATATCGTCTGTATATATACAGTAATTCTTAATATAGTTACCCTTAATCTTCTTCGCTGCCAGATTGGCATTATCATACATGGTATCAACTGCCATCGAATTATCAGTAATTTTATAAATTCCATATACAGGCACTATATTGAAATTAATCTTGTATTCCTTAAACTGTTCCTTAGATACAGCCAGAAAGTCCATTATCTGCTTGTCATCTGTATATGCCATGCAGCATGCGAATTCATCAGCCTCTATTCTGCCGTAGGTTATCAAGCTGTACTGCTGTGCAATTGAGCGCAGGTGACTGGCTGTGAATTTAAGAAGACGGTCTCCTTCTTTGGTGCCATAATAAGAATTAATCAATGAGAAACGGTTAATATCCATTCTGATAAACACGTACTGCCTGTCACCATTATTATCCAGCATCTCTCTTGTTACTGCAAAAAACTTATTCTTATTATATAATTCCGTCATAACATCATATTCACTTAGATATTTCAGTTGTTCATACGCTGTCATAAGACTTCTGTCTATGGCATTTTTAAGACGAAATTTAATAATCTCAGCTTCATAGGGCTTGGATATAAAATCCCAGGCGCCAAGACGCAAAGCCTTCTTCTCGTTCTCTCTGTCACTGTTGCCGGTGGATACAAGAATAGGGATATTAACGTATTGGTTATTCTCATTGGCAATCTTAAGGAACTCATAGCCATCCATTACAGGCATCATAAGGTCTAAAAGTACAGCAGCAACCTGACCCTTCGCCTCGTCAATTTTCTCAAAGGCCTCCTTGCCATTGGCAGCCTCTACAACCTCATAATCTTCTGACAGCATCTTATTAAGTATTTTTCTGTTGATTGCATTATCATCTACTACAAGAATTTTTTTCTTAACATACATTATATTACCCCTTATTTTTATGCCATAAACTGATTAGAGGCTGCTATACCTCTGCGTATGTATTGGCTATATCGTAAAGCTTTTGTCTGTTCTCCTTAAAGCATTCAATCACCTTTGGGGAAAACACACCACAGTCCCCATTAATTATCATTGTAAATGCAGTATCAAACTTAATAGCTTTTCTATATACTGTATCGCTTATAAGTGCATCAAAGCATTCAGCTACTGACACAATCTGTGCCGATATGGGAATTGTTTCACCAACAAGTCCGTCCGGATATCCCCGGCCATCATATCTTTCATGATGAGAGCGGCATATCTCAGTACAATATTGCTGATATTCTGCACTTTGAAATTTCAATGTATCCCTTAGCATCTCACAACCCTTGGTGGTGTGGGATTTCATTACATCCGTCTCTTCCTTGGTTAGTATTCCCGGCTTAAAAAGGATTTTGTCTGGAATAATATTCTTGCCGATATCATGAAGACAGGATGCAAGACCAATCTTTCTTGCAACCTCTTCATCTATCTTATATTCCGGATACAGCTCACCCACCGCCGTTGCAAGCAGTGTAGTTATCTCCTTAACCCTCTGAACATGCTTACGGTCCACTGCTCCTCTGTATTCTACAATAGTACCAAGCATCTCAATTATATTCTCATTGGCTGTCTTAAGCTCCTCTGTCTGCTGCTGGAGCTTTCGGTTCTGGATTATTCCCAGCTTCTTCCACTTGGTCTTCTCTCCATATACCGTAATTGCATTGTTAATTATATAACGAACAACCTTTATATCAAATGGCTTGGTAACGAAATCAGCAGCTCCCAGCTTATAGCACTGTGCTTCAACATCCTCGGTCTTATCACCGGTTATTAATACCACCGGTATCTGCTGTGTAAGATTTTTGTCCTTAAGTATCTGCACAATGTCATTTAGTTAACCAATTTCAAATTAAAATCCAGTGGTTTTCTTTCAGA
>CAYTWF010000071.1:0-13652 GCA_964441705.1 uncultured Butyrivibrio sp. | reverse complement strand
TTTCAGTTGGTCTGAAAGATTTCTCGATTACACCACCATTCTTAATATTCTTTAACTTAGTTCTAACAAAAGCTGCGCCCTTGCCCGGTTTAACATGCTGAAACTCAATTATCTGATAGATGTTGTTATCCATCTCAATTGTAACACCGTTTTTAAAATCACCTGCTGATACCATTAGTAGGTTACCTCCTTAGATTCTGTCTATAACGCCCCCATTATTCCACGTGGGCTTAACTTCTTTCTATTTTATAATAATACGTAACATATTTCAACTATTTTTTTCATCAATAAGAACAACAATTGTCCTTGGGGATACAAGCAGCATTTTATCTCTGATTATGTCGGTGCTGTCAGCCTCCATATCGGTTGTTAAAAAGCATACCTTCCAATGTCTTCCGGGTACGGTAGGCAGTGCAAGCTCATGCTCCTCCCAGTGCAGATTAAAGGCAATGTATACATTATCCTCTTCCTCCGCATACTGACCGCACAGCATAACACCAATATGTCTGTTATAATGCTCCATATCAGGATACCAGGCTTTTTTGCTGTGATAGGATACATCTGGCAGTCCGTAGTACTTGTAATCCGTCATATATGACTGACTGTGCATATGAAGAACGCAGTGTTTTTTCCTAAAGGCTATAAGCATCTGGACAAATTCAAAATAAGTCCTGTTATGAGTCAGCCTCTTCCAGTCCGTCCATCCGGTCTCATTGTCCTGACAATAAGCATTATTATTACCATCCTGGCTGTTGCCAAATTCATCACCTGCATATATAAGGGGAATTCCCTGAGCAAGCAGTACCATTGTCATTGCATTACGCATGTTCTGGAATCTCAGCTCAGTGATTTTTCTGCGTTGGGTACTTCCCTCAATTCCACAGTTCCAGCTGTAATTGTAATCTATTCCGTCTCTGTTATTCTCACCGTTAGCCTCATTATGCTTACGGTCATAGCTAACCAAGTCCATAAGTGTAAAGCCATTGTTGGTAGCCACATAGTTAACGTTACCGGCATAGCCTGGATTTTTAAGAAAAGCATTGAGGAAATCCTGAAGCTGATTTTCATCACCCTTAAGCATTTTCCTTGCTGCATATAGGAAGCCGTCATTATATTCGTACAGATTGGTGCTGGCATAGCTGCTGCCCCAGTTCTCACCAAAAAGCTTCATATTCTTAATAAATGTGTCATCTGCAAGAATGCATCGTGCGCTGTCATTGCATATAACATGTGCACCATCAATATGATACTCACGTCTCCAGTATCTTACACAGTCATCCACCATCTGTGATGGTATCTCTGATGGGAAATACAGCTCCATATATACTTCAATTCCATTTCTGTGAAATTCCTTTATCATGGACTTATATTCCAATGTGTAATCATAGCGTTTGCCATATATGGAGGTCAGAGATGCCTTTGGAACAAAATAAAAGCCTTTTTCATAGCCCCAGTAGGATATTTTGCCGTCTCCATCTATATGTTCATAGCATGGCATCAGTTCAGCAGCATTAATTCCAAGTTCACGCAGATAAGGTATTTTCTCGGTAAGTCCCTTAAAGGTTCCCTTATTACGGCATTTGGAGTATCTGCTGGCTGTGTAACCTCTGGCATGAAGCTTATACATTACAAGCTCAGTATCCTTAAGCTGTGGATAGCTGTCATCTTCCCAGTCAAATTCATCCAGCGTTATCATTGCATACATTCTGTCAGATGGCTCATTATTCTCTCCAAAGCCTGTCAGTCCGACTGAATAGGGGTCGGTAACATAATGGTCACTATCTCTGTATATATAGTAATACCTGTCCAGCTTTACTCCTGATATCAGCACGCAAAATACATTGCCATTCTTGTAGGAGCTATCAAGAGGGATAACATACCTGGGCTCGGAATTAATTTCGCTGTACAACAGCAGTTCAATATTGTCTGATGCTGACGAATACAGAAATTCATAGCCACCGTTAACCTTATGTGCACCCAGCCTGTAGCTGTCGCATTTAACAGCCTTATATTCTATAGAGTTATCTTTCATTATACCGTCCTTTTTTTATCAATAAAGTTATGGAAAAATACCTCCGGTCTTTCTGGTCTTCCAAAATAAAAGCCCTGAATATAGTCCGGATTAATGGAGCTCAGCACATTAAGCTGCTCCTCTGTCTCAACTCCTTCAAGACATATTTTCATATTAACACTGTGAGCCAGCTCGGTAAAATGCTTAATCAGGTTGAAATCAAAGGACCGTGAGGTGGAATCTATAACAAATGCTCTGTCAATTTTGAGAGTATCAACCTTAAGTTCCTTAAGATATCTCAGATTGGAATAGCCTGTTCCAAAATCATCAATGGCAAGAGATTCTCCATTTATCGTAATATTATCAACCTTGTTGCGGACAACACCATTAGATTCTATTTCGCCGCTTTCCGTAATCTCTATTACAACCTTCTTAGGGTCTATATTTCTGGAATTAACATATTCTGCAATATCGTTAATTATCTCACTTTTCTTAAGCTGGATATATGACACATTAATATGTATTACAAAATCCGGCATACAGTTCTGCCATTCTATACACTGGTCAATGGCAGTCTTATATACATATTGGCCAACTGGGATAATAAGACCACTTTCCTCCAGCAATGGAATAAACTGAGTTGGTGACATACTTCCGTATCTGTCATTATTCCATCTAAGCAGTGCTTCAGCCCCTGCAACCCTGTTATTATTAAGGTCATATATCGGCTGGTACACCATATAAAAACCTGCAAAATTATCAGCAACGGATTTACGCAGCTCCTCCTGAATATTAATCTGCCTGATATATTCTGTATATTCTCCTTCATCAAAGAAATACAAAGCATTCTTGCCCATTTTCTTGGCGCAATTAAGAGAATACTCACTCTTTTTAAACATATCCTCATAGGATATTGCGTCAGTAGGAATTCTCACAACTCCAATTGAGATAGTATAAAATATCTTATAGGAGTCTTCTCTTGTCTGTTGCTCCACCTGTCTGCGAATCCGCTCCACAATTTCAACAACAGATTCATTAAGATACGCACCATCATTATAAAATACAGTAAATTTGTCACCCTCCATCCTGTAAATTCTTACATTGGCAGGGATAACAGCCATAAGGCTCTTGGACAGGGCTCTTAAAACCTCATCACCCATATCCTGTCCGTATTTCTCATTAATCTCTCTGAAATTATCGATTCCAATACGCATTACATATCCTGGCTTGCCCATATTATCGGTAATATGCTCCCTGTAATCCCGCTCAAACAGCAGCTGAGTACGAAAACCGGTTATATTGTCAGCACGTCTTTTTTCTCCAAGCTCTGTAAATCTGCCAATGAGATGTGAGGAACGTCCCTCACCCTTAACTCTCTTGCCTCGGCAGTTAACCCAGTTAAGATTATTGTCTCTGGTATGCATTCGAAAATCCATATTAAAGCTCTCTCTGATACCATTAGTTACTTCAATAATCCCGTTAACTACCTCTGGCAGGTCTTTCTCAAGAACCAGCGACTCAAGAGTCTTTCTGGCATTATAGAACTGTTGTCCCGGAAGCGCATAATTATTAAGCACAGACTGTGATATACTGAAATAATCTTTTTCTATATCGAAAAAGAACAGGTAATCATCTGTACAATCCTCCAGTGTATATACTGCGTGTTCATATTGCTGATACTGTCCGTCTGCAGGGTTCTTCGGTGTCATTAGTCGTCCTCTTCATCTTCCTCCGAGAAGCTGTCAAGAGTCTGTCTCTTTCTTGCCATCTCATCACTTTCAAGATATTCGTCATAAGTTGTAATCTTATCAATCAGCTGTCCGTTAACAAATTCCATAATTCTGTTAGCTGTAGTCTGAACAAACTGATGGTCACGGCATGCAAATAATGCAACGCCTGGGAACTTAATAAGACCGTTATTCAACGCTGTAATTGATTCCATGTCAAGGTGGTTGGTAGGTTCATCAAGAATAAGTACATTAGAGCCCATAATCATCATCTTGGACAGGAGGCATCTTACTTTCTCTCCACCAGAAAGTACCCTTACCTTTTTAACTCCGTCATCACCGGCAAAAAGCATTCTTCCAAGGAAGCCACGTACATATGTAACGTCCTTTTCAGGTGAATACTGCATCAGCCAGTCTACGATAATATCATCATTATCGAATTCCTTAGTATAATCCTTAGGGAAATATGCCTGTGAGGTGGTGATTCCCCACTTATAGCTGCCCTCATCCGGCTCCATTTCTCCTGAAATTATCTTAAATAATGTTGTCTTGGCAAGCTCATCTGAGCCTACAAATGCAACCTTGTCATCATGATTAATAATAAAAGATACATTATCAAGTACCTTAACTCCGTCTATTGTCTTACTGATTCCATCCACTGTAAGAACTTCATTACCAATGTCTCTTGCAGGTCTAAAATCAATATATGGATATTTACGGCTTGAAGGTCTTATATCGTCAAGTTCAATCTTCTCAAGTGCTTTCTTTCTTGAGGTTGCCTGCTTGGACTTCGAGGCGTTGGCTGAGAATCTCTGGATAAACTCCTGGAGCTCCTTAATCTTCTCTTCCTTCTTCTTGTTAGCTTCTTTCATCTGCCTTACCATCAGCTGGCTTGATTCATACCAGAAATCATAGTTGCCGGCATAAAGCTGAATCTTGGCATAATCTATATCTGCAATCTGGGTACATACCTTATTGAGAAAATATCTGTCATGAGATACTACAATTACTGTATTCTCAAAATTAATAAGGAATTCCTCCAGCCATGCAATAGCATCAAGGTCAAGATGGTTGGTAGGCTCATCCAAAAGAAGAATATCCGGATTACCAAACAGTGCCTTGGCAAGAAGAACCTTAACCTTAAGACTTCCTGTAAGCTCTGACATATTCTTATAGTGGTGTTCTGTATCTACTCCAAGTCCATTAAGGAGTGTTGCTGCATCTGACTCAGCCTCCCAGCCGTTCATCTCTGCAAACTCTCCCTCAAGCTCACTGGCCTTAATTCCATCCTCCTCGGTGAAATCCTCCTTGGCATATATTGCATCCTTTTCCTTCATAATCTGATACAGACGCTCATTGCCCATAATAACAGTATCAAGTACAGTATATTCATCATATTTGAAATGGTCCTGTTCAAGAACTGAAAGACGCTCTCCCGGTGACATTGTAATATCACCCTTGCTTGGCTCCAGCTGTCCTGATAATATCTTAAGGAATGTTGACTTTCCTGCACCATTGGCACCTATAAGTCCATAGCAGTTGCCTGGTGTAAACTTAATATTGACATCCTCAAACAATGCTCTCTTGCCGATTCTTAATGTTACGTTATTAGCACAAATCATTTTAATAAACCTTTCTATATATCATAATTTCATATTTATCCATATTTATTGTACCTTAAAACAGGTATTTTGCAAGTACTATTTCATAAAAAGAAACCGTGAAAGCTGTATCATAGGATATATGCATATCCATTATTACAGTTTTCACGGCCTGTTGCTGTATATTATACCAGCCTTTGCTATCTCATCTTAAAGGTTGAGCATTCTGTCTCTCCATGCATTGTATCTGATGAATGGGTTACCTCAATATGGTCTGCACTGCATATTTTGGAATCATTATATCTGCAGTTAACAGCATCACATTTAACATCAAGCTTATGATTAGGACTGCAGCATGAATTTCTTGCTGTAGTCTCACCCTCCTCACGAAAGCTTGTACAACAGGTACAGCAGGCTTTATGTGCATCATCGCCACCAACCTTAATATCATCTCTGCAGCAGAGATTCTCATCATTATAAGTACAGTCATTAACACAGCATCCAAGTTCAGTCATAGCTTACCTCCTAAATTATACGTTCAGAAATAGTATGACTTATTTGAAATAATTAATTCATTTTTTCAATGGCTAATTTTTCCATTTTTCCCCATACAACCTTGCCAAGTGCAGTGCGTTCCACCTCTGATGGAAGTATGCAGGAGGCTCCAATAGGCAGTGCATATGGAATTACCCTTCCCTTACAGGCCTTTACAGCCATCGCCAGAGTCTCATCATCACTAAAGCTTTCATGACACACGAAAAATACATACACACCATAGCCTCTTGTAGGGTGTGGCACCGGAACAGCCATTACCTCTTTAGCAAATTTAAGCCGACTGGAAATTATATTCTCAATAGATGAGGCAAAAATGGAATTACCTGATACCTTAATAATTCTTCTCTGTCTGCATTCATAGAACAGTCTGTTATTCCTAAAGCTGCCGATATCTCCTGTGGCAAGCCATGCAATTCCATTCTCATCCTTAACGGGTCTTGTTATATTGCCTTCTTCGTCAATTCCATAATTCATAAGATAGGTTGAGGCAATATATATCTCACCCTTATCTCCCTCAGGCACATTCTCCCCCGTCTCAGGATTCTTAATACGCACCTGCATTCCATCAAAAAGAATACCAACTGAACTTCCCTCTCCGGACGTTTGGTTATTAACACATATAGGACAGCACTCACTCATTCCATATCCCATGGAAATATAGCCGGTTCCTCCATTGGCAGCAATTATTCTGTTAAATTCATCTCTTACAGAGTCCTTAAGTGTATCACCGCCTACAAAGCCATGACGGAAATGTTCAAAGTTAAGACCACCCTTCTGGGCCAGTGACATGAATCTGCGGCAGCCCAGAAGTCTTTCAAATATCGTAGGAACTCCCGGAAAAAACGCCGGACAGTCATTCTTAATTATTCCAGTTAATATCCCAAGGTTAAAAAATGGAACAAGTACAACGCATCCTGTGGCAAGAAACGGCAGATGTATAGCTACTGTCAGTCCGAATATATGAAAACACGGAAGAATCGCAAGCATTGAAACCTCCTGAGGCCATGGCTTCTCCGTCTCAAGACATGCAACAGCTGAGGCATTAAAGGATTCTGAAGAATGTACTACCGCTTTATTGGTTCCATTAGTTCCACCACTGAAAACCATAACCGCATCTGCCTTGTCATCCTTTTCAAAATTCTCATATCTAATATTGTCTTTAATAAATTTATTGTAAACCATGGCATTAAGACCATATATTTTTCTATATACGGCAACATCGCCGAATGGCTTAATCTTCTTAATCAGTGCTAACCTGATATACTGCGGAAGATTTCTCATTACTGGCACACATACATACCTTATCATCTTGGCCCCTTCAAAGGAATGCATCTGAATAACCTGTTTCATTGCCACATGGGAAAACATAAGCAGTCTGCACCTGGTCATGGCAATCTGACGATACAGCTCCTCAGATGGAGACTTGGGATTAAGCATGACTGCCACCGCACCCAGCTTGTTAACTGCATAAAAGATATGGAGCATCTCAGGAGAATTAGGCATACATATACCCACACAATCCCCTTTAACAATACCATGTGCAGCCAAAGCCGACGCCACATTATCTATATTTTCCAGCATATGTCCATAGCTTTCGCTGTATTTAAAATATCTGCATGCTGTTTTGTCAGGACAGGTCTTAGCGTTATTAAGTATTACTTCATATAGTGTCATGTCCCTCTCCTATCTGTTCACAATATAGAATATCAGATTCAGCAGCCCGTACAGTATTGGCTGATGAACTGCATATATAATCAGAGTCTTGGTTCCAACCCAGGTAACCGGTCTGCATAAATCCCTGTAAAAGAACTTTGGGATTCTTCCTGCCTTAAAATACCGTCCAACAATTGTTCCTGATAGAAACAGCAGCAGCCACGGAATAACAGGAAAATAATCCGCCGATTGTATTCCTCCATAAGGAAAGCCAAGGCAATACAGAAAAATATTACCCTTAAAGCCCGCCGGGAGTGCAAAATAAGACTGTCCAAAAAATCCAAAGGTTCCGTAGGGCATATTAAACAGGAATAAAAACAGTACAAAAAGCACCGGTGCCGTCCATATCGGCAGTCTGTCTACAATTCTGCCTGCAAGTCCGTAGAAAAGTATGCATACGGCAAACAAATCCAGCACTCCGAAGAAAATAAACTCATCAGGTATCACGAAATACGTGACAAGTGAAAAGGCAAGGGCTACCACCAGGCACTGCAGTCCTCTTTTCACATTGGAATGTGACAGGTGGCAGGCAATTCCCGAAATAAAAATAAGCGCTCCCGCTCCGAAATCTCTTATAAAATTAACAAATGGCAGAAACAGGAATGGAATGTTCAGCCCAAAAATAAATACCAGGTCAAATATAAGATGATATATAACAACGCCAATAATGATGACGCCTCTAATCGTGTCAATTAAATGTATTCTGCTGCTGTAGCTCTTTTTCTCAGTCATAATGCACCTCTGCGTAATTTTAGAACTTTCTAATTCTATCATATAAGCAAAATTATAGCAACATTTGGTACTTCACTTTAATTTCAGGCAGTGAAGTATTATACTATATGAAAAGGCAGGTACATTATGGATAAAATAACGGATATCATACTGATTAACGGCAAAATCGAAACTCTCTCATTTTTCTCTGCGCAGCTGGCTCAAAGTCTTGAAAAGCTTGGAGTAAAGGTTCATTTCCATGATTTCTATGATAATATTGCCCAAATTACAGGTGATATTGTTCCCGAGCACACCGCACTCATCACCTTTAACTGCATTACCCTGTCAGGAGAAGAAGGCTACATGACCAACAACATCTCGATATGGAGACGAAAAGCTGCAGCTGTAGTTAATATACTTGTGGACCATCCAATGTATTACCATGACCAGCTTACCAATTATGCTTCCTATGGCAATGATGCAGCTTATACAACTGTTATTTGCATTGATAAGTTTCATAAGGAGTACCTTAACCGATATTATCCATGGTTTCATAATACTGCATATATGCCACTTGCCGGAGCAGGCAGTGAATATTACAGCGATTGCGCCAAGCCAGAGCATGACCTTATATTCACGGGCAATTTTACCAGACCTGAAAGCTTTGACAAATACATTAAACGCAATGGCAGGGAATACGAGGATTTCTACCATGGAATAATTGATGAACTCCTTGTTGCTCCGGAAAAGCCAATTGAATCCGTATGCATAGCTCATATGCTACGTGATATTCCAGATGCTGCTGATGGTGATATTCGCCTTATTATGAGCAAAATGCTGTTCATAGACCTATATGTCAGATTTCATGTCAGGGAAAAGGTTATAACCACCCTTGCTGATGCAGGTATCGATATATATATTATTGGAAAGGGCTGGGAACAGGCCAGATGCAGGAATGGTAGAACACTACACTCAACTGAGCTTATGCCCACCAGCTTTTGTCTTCAGGAAATTGCCAAAAGCCGCATATCAGTAAATGTAATGCCATGGTTTCGCAACGGCTGTCACGACAGAATACTAAGCTCAATGCTGTGTGGCGCAGTATCCCTTACTGACAGCTCCGCCTGGATTGACAGAAATTTCACGAACATGAAGGAGCTTGTCCTTTACAAGCTTAATGATATATCTTCACTTCCCCAGCTTGTCACATCTTTACTTGACCATCCTGATATTTTGAGCGAAATACGCACTTGTGGACATGAAAAAGCTCTGCAGCACCATACCTGGGACTGCAGAGCCAAAGAACTTCTTAATATAATTTTTTCTTAATTGAATGCTTATTCGAGCATTCCGCTCTGTGCTGCTATTTTGAGAACAGCAGTAAGAACATCTGCAAAAGGTGTAGCATCCGCTGGAACATCAACGCTTGCCTTACTGTCAGCTGTAATCTTAGTAGTGAAGTCGATAGTACCCTCTTCGTCTCCGGTTACCTCTGCCTTACCAGATACAGTATAAGTACCCTTATCCTTACCGGTTGTAAAGGTCATTACTGTTCCGTCAAAATCCTCATATGCATCCTTAGCTGAATCAAGCTCATCTGTAAGCTCGTCAAACATATCAGTTATATCGCCTGTAGATACAGATGCATCTGAAAGGTCAACCTCATCCATTAACTGGTCCTTAAGCTCGGCCTTCATATCATCAGTTACATCATAGCCTGCTTCCTTGTATACCTCTACCATTGCATTAATTATGTCATCAACAACAGTATTAACCATCTCCTCGACGTCAAGCTTGTCAGCCTGCTTCTTAATAAGCTCAGCCCATGCATCGCCATTGGTCTCTATCATTGTCTTAGTCTCTTCTACAAACTTCTTATAAGACTCTTCATCATCGATTGTAATTGAGTAGTTTCCGTCCTTCTTCTCAACCATGCCTGAGTATGCCTTATCCATGTCTGAAAGCATCTTGTTAATAAAGGTTGTATCCTTATCAAAGGCTCCCTTACACTCAAAAGCTATCCACTCCATATCAAGACCATATGAAGCAAGGTCAATGTTATAAAGTGAAAGTACAGCTGAAAGCTCCTCTGTTACAGCTCCAAGATGTATGTATAATACATCATCTGTAAATACGAAAAGGTCTTTAAATTCGTAGCTCATTCCACTCATTGAAGCCTTAGCGCTTACGGCTGTTGCTTTGCCATCTGACTCACCTGATAGAACAATCTCTACATTAGTTCCTTCAACATCTGCTGTAATAGTTGATTCAAAGCTATACTTCTCAAGCTCTGTTGCTGTCTTAACAACATCGAACATTGAAGCTGCAGAACCAGATTCCTTACCGCATGCAGTAAACATTCCGATTGCCATAATTACTGTTAAAAGTAATGCAGCAATTCTTTTAAAATTCTTTTTCATAAATTCCCTCCTGTATTGTTCCATAATCACTATGATTAAAGAATTATGCAGGCTGACCACCTCGGTCTGCCTGTTGAGACATTATATTCTTTTATTGAATTTTCGTCAACCTAATAAAATTTACTATTGAATTAGTACTTTAAATATTGTAAAATAGCAAAAATGCCTGAAAGTAATTTTTCAGACGTGAAAATACGGAGGTAGCATTAATATGAGACATTTACTTAGTCCACTGGACTTTTCAGTAAAAGAGCTCGATGAATTGTTCGCCGTTGCATCTGATATCAAGGACAATCCGAGAAAATATTCAGAGTGCTGCAGGGGCAGGAAGCTGGCAACATTATTTTATGAACCAAGCACCAGAACAAGACTCAGCTTTGAAGCAGCAATGCTTAATCTTGGTGGTTCTGTTCTCGGTTTTTCATCAGCCGATTCCAGTTCAGCATCCAAGGGAGAAAGTGTTTCCGACACAATTCGTGTAATATCATGTTACGCAGATATATGTGCAATGAGACATCCAAAGGAAGGTGCTCCACTTGTTGCATCGCTCCATTCTTCAATTCCTGTAATTAACGCAGGTGATGGTGGTCATCAGCATCCCACCCAGACCCTTACAGACCTTATGACAATCAAGTCACTTAAAGGTCACTTTGATAATCTGACAATTGGCCTGTGCGGCGACCTCAAATTCGGGCGTACAGTTCATTCACTTATTAATTCACTTGTAAGATACAATAATATAAAGTTTGTACTTATCTCACCAAAGGAGCTTCGTGTTCCTGACTATATCAGGGAGGATGTTCTTGAAGCCAATCACATTGAATATGAGGAGCATGAACACCTTGAGGACGCAATGCCATCACTTGATATTCTGTATATGACAAGAATTCAGAAGGAACGTTTCTTCAATGAAGAGGAATATATGAGAATGAAGGGCTTTTACATACTTGATAATGACAAAATGAAGCTTGCCAAGGATGACATGCTTGTACTTCATCCTCTCCCACGTGTCAACGAGATATCCGTAGAGGTTGACGATGACCCACGTGCTGCTTATTTCAAGCAGGCCCAGTTCGGTGTCTATGTACGAATGGCACTTATTATGAAGCTTCTGGAGGTAAATGTACCATGTTAAATGTAGGACAGCTTGAAAACGGAATTGTAATCGACCACATTAAAGCAGGCAAGAGCATGGATATCTACAAGTATCTTGGTCTTGCAGACCTTGACTGCTGCGTGGCAATCATAAAGAATGCCAAAAGCAACAAAATGGGCCGCAAGGATATTATTAAAATCGACGGACTTGGTCTCGTGGACCTTGATATCCTTGGTTTCATCGATAAGGACATCACTGTTAATGTCATTGAGAATGGAGTCATAACAGAAAAAAAGGAAATTAACCTTCCTAAGGTCATAACTAACGTAGTTACCTGCAAGAATCCAAGATGCATTACCCAGATTGAACAGGAGCTTGACCAGGTATTCATCCTAACAGACGAAAAAGAGCATGTATACAGATGTAAGTACTGCGAAGAAAAAATATAAAAAGCAATTGAACTTTTACTTGTGAGAGACCCATGGCACTGAGCTGCCATGGGTCTCTGTTGCATTATTCTTCTGTAAGACCCAATGTGCATTGGCGGTGTGGGTCTAAGTGGCATCATTCTTTCGTGAGACCCATTGTTCAATGGCGATGTGGGTCTCACAAGCTTGCTTCCTGTGCCTGAACCATAGCTATAGCGTCCCCTGGGTCTCAGTGGCATTATTGCTTCGTGAGACCCAATGTTCATTGGCGGTGTGGGTCTCATAAGCTTGCTTCCTTGTGCCTGAACCATAGCTATAGTGTCCCGTGGGTCTCAGTGGCATCATTCTTCTGTGAGACCCAGTGTTCATTGGCGGTGTGGGTCTCATAAGCAAGCTTCCTGTGCCTGACCCATAGCTATAGCGTCCCCTGGTTCTCACTGGCATCATTCTTCTGTGAGACCCAGTGTTCATTGGTGGTGTGGGTCTCATGAGCAAGCTTCCTTGTGCCTGACCCATAGCTATAGCGTCCCCTGGGTCTCACTGACATTATTCTTCTGTGAGGCCCAGTGTGCATTAGTGGTGTGGGTCTCATGAGCTTGCTTCCTTGTGCCTGACCCACAGCAACAGCGTCCCATGGGTCTAAGTGGCATTATTCTTCTGTGAGACCCAGTGTTCATTGGCAGTGTGGGTCTCATAAGCTTGCTTCCTTGTGCCTGACCCATAGCTATCGCGTCCCCTGGGTCCCTCAGTGGCATCAGGACTCCTCCCACCTTCGGTGGGTCCCTCAGTGGCATCAGGACTCCTCCCACCTTCGGTGGGTCCCTCCTCATGTCTATTCTCATGCCTGTTCTCATGCCTATTCTCATGCCTATTCTCATGCCTATTCCTGTTCTCATGCACATCCATAAGCTAATATCGTCCATATCAATATCAACTTATTTTCTGCTTAATTTTTAATTGAGAATTACATTTATAAGAAATTCAAATATAACGCAATAAAAGAGATGTCTAAAACATCCGAGTCCGCCAAAGCACTCCAGTTTATAAACGTCTCTTTTATTGCGTTATATCTACTATCTATCGAGCAGTAATATTAATATTTACGTATAGTTCTCAATCAATTATTCAGCAGGCCTGTAAGCCGGGTTATGTCGTGAATGTTCATCTATCTAGTCCTGCCGTTACCGACAGGCTCAAGCGACCTACCTGAAGCTGGCGGGCCACGTCAACGCTTCTGTTTGGTCTTGCTTCAAATGGGGTTTACATATGCCCTGCATGTTACCACACAGGCGGTAGTCTCTTACACTGCCCTTCCACCCTTACTGCCTAAGCAGCGGTATATTTCTGTTGCACTAGCCTTGGAGTCGCCTCCACCGGACGTTATCCGGCA
>CAYTWF010000070.1:0-13869 GCA_964441705.1 uncultured Butyrivibrio sp. | reverse complement strand
GGTCATCGGAACTGCAATACTGTCCCAGCAAAAATTCAAGAACATAAACCGGAACATTTGCACCCTCTTTGATAGCTTTGGTTAAGTCCTTACGCACGATTTTTCCGTCAAAGCAAGTACGGAGTTTCATATTTATTTCGCTCATTTCAGAGAATTGGAACGTATCATTAAGGTTAAAAGAAGCATTTCCACCTGCTTCTGCTGTGACTTCACTATCGTCCGTGAAATCTGCATAGCCTTGAGCTATGTTCTTTTCAATGTTATCCATCGTTATCCTCCTCATTCGCACATATCGGCAAGTTGCTGAATGATGTGCAACATATAATTCTTAGCTAAACTTTCTGCTCCTAAGAAATTGTATTTTTCATCAAGATAGTTTTCTATTTGAAGCAGAATTGAAAGCATATCGTTAGTGATTGCTATTGCTTCATCAGTTCTGTTGGTCTGTCCTCCCATTGTCAGGATAACTGACCAAATTGAGCCTAAAGGAGAACCTGACGAAAACATTGCTTTATAAAACGCACCAATTTCGGTGTTATTGGCGATTTCTTTCACATATTGCTCCGGTGTTACATCGGTCTGTATGCCGGAGAGAGCTACTGCGTCGTTCATCATTTGGAGTTTGACTGACTTTGGCGGTTTTGTCATCATCACAACATCACATATACAGTTCAAAATCAGGAGTTCTAATAAGGGGAGAAGCTCGTCCTTTGAAATATCGTCTGTGATATTGGAATTATCTATCAGACTCTCATAGAAGATTTTCATTTCTTCTAACCGGTCAGGAATTGGTATCACTCCGAGCCAATCTATTTCTTTTATGGAGATTTCACGGACTTGGTTAATCTGATAGTTTACGCTTTCAACGAAGTCCGTACATATACTCGGTGCTAAATTACTGTTTGGATTACCGAGAATAGAAAATCTCATAATCATAGAGGTTGTGCAGTCAATCACATCTTGCAGGTCTTTTTGAGTACCGGACTTATACAACGCCCTGAAAAAATTAACCCAAAAGCCACCTGCATAGTTTCGTGAAATGGATATGACTTTTCTGAAATCTCCAATTTCAGATCCCGTTTTCGCTGCACTTAGGTAAGCACTCTGCGAAAACGGAAATCTCATATTGTCAAAATACATCTTAATAATTTTGCTTTGTTCGGAGGTAACTCTGCCTTGTCTTTCGATTACGAGAGCAAAGGCGTATAAGGCAAGATATGTACTGCCTGAGCCGATTTCATTAGGGATATATCTCCGTGACGCTTTTTGAACCACCTTTGAAACGACATTAAATGCCTGATGGCTGTCGTCAGCAATTCTTTCATAGCACTCCTGATAAAATCTCTGTGTTTTAATCAATCTATTACTCTTTTCATTGCTCATATCACGCAATGTCATAACTGCTGCAAAGGCAAGACTCTCAGCAAATCCCCAACCCATAAGGCGATACCTCCATTTTTAATATTAGCCAAAGAACCCAAAGTCATCGGCAAAAGCTATATCCATAATAATTTCGTGACGGAGAACTTCGATATCGTTCTTGTCATCGTATGCAACCAAGTAATACCTTTGAGCCTTGTTGTACTTCTTGTTTTTGAAACTGAAACGCAGTCTGAACATACGCTTTGCAGTATCCTTGTCTTTTTTATCAGCAATAACGATGTTCTCGTTAGAGATTTTCTCGTTGTTTTCTGATATGAAGTAAACTCGATAGGTTGTTTCCTTTACCACATCACTAACCGGTTCTGTTTGTACGAAGTCAAGTGTGGTAATAAGGTTGGTAATCTTCGTTGTAAGGCTTACAAGGGCGATTTCTACTGAACTTGTTTCTTTCTTTCCTTTATCCACTTTAACATCAAGCAGAGGTATAAGCATTTCTTGCGGCGAGCAACCGCCGTGAACATAGTTCTGTCCTGCACCGGCAACCTTAAAAATATCAGAAGCAAGCGGGAAAGAAATAATACGCTCGTCTTTGTTGCCTAACACTTTGCCGACAGTGGTAGAACATACGCCATCAGCATCAAGTCCTTTTGCAGAAATGGAATAACGCTGACCTACGCTGTTTGATTTCGAAGCAGCTCCGCTGATTTTATCGGTTGCCTGAATTTTATCTCTTTTATAGATAAATCCGTGGTCGGCTGTGACTATAAAATGCAACGTGTTTGCCTGCGAAGCAATCTTCTTTATCATTGAATAGATTTCCTCTATTGCTTCCTCACAGGCGGTAAATACTTCGTTTTCAGAAGCAGCCTTATCTCCACGAGCGTCTATCTGATTATGATAGACGTAAACTACATCCTGACCGGTAAAGATAGAACGCAGGTCGGCTTGCTTCATCGTTTTTAGCGAGTCATACTGAACACACTTGCTGTTGATTTTATACTCTTGCAGTATTGCTTCTCGTTGTTCTGTCGAAGCACATACTTTTCCGTCAACGAGTACATCGAAATTATCGGCATACTCAATATTCCTATGCGGAAGGAGCGAAGCCATACCCAAAGGCGTGTATGACGGAAGTACACCCTGCATAGCAGTAAGAGAAGCTGTGCATTTTTCGTCTGCAAGCAGTTTTTCAAACAGAGTGTGTGCCACCTCATATCTGAAGGCATCGGAAATAAATACAACAACACGGTCTTTGGAATAGTTAATGTATTTCGAGAAGAAATCTTTTTGCTTTACAAGACCGGTTTCTCCGTCTGCATCGGCAAATTCATTGTTCCAGTTGACGGTAATCTTGTTCAGGTATTCATTGGTATAAATGTTTTCTACCAATTCTCTGAGCTTCTCAAACGGAGTGATATCTTCCATACTATCAAAATAGAAATAGAAGTACCTGTATCTACGGTCAAGTTTATAGGTGGTTTCGGTGTAATCCTTAACCAAGTTTTTAATCCCGCTGACCGGCTGATACTTTCCATCCGAAATAATATAGAAAGCATTTTCAAGAATGAAGTATTCACTGCGGTATCTTCTGCCGAAGTGCTTCTTCCTGCGTTCTGCACAAATCTGTGGAATACTCTTGCCGCCGAGTTTTGCCCCTATATCCTCGTTTTCCAGTCGGCTGATGAGCCAGTTAATAATCAGTTCGTCAACACCTGCAAAGATATTGCAGTCGATAAGTGCTTCTACATCCATCTTTGCAAGATAAGACTTGCCGTTTAGTGCGTTATATACGATGTCGGAAATCTCGTCGTAACGGTTACCATACAGATAACTGTTCATAAGGTTATCAATAAAGGCTATAATGTTGCCTGATTTATAGGAAATAAACGGTTTCCACGCACCGGGCATATCTGTATGTATGCTCTTTGAAGCATAGGTTACAAACATCGTAATAACGAGCTTTTCCAATGACGGCTTTGCATCGTTATAACCGAAAGCCACATCAGCCTGTTGCCAAAAAGCACCCAGCAAATCATACTTTTCAAACTCTGCAAGATATTTGTTGTCCACCAATCCGTCATCGGTCAGTATGCAGCGAATGACTTCTTCAAAAGAAGCTGTTTTGCTTTTGCAAAGCACACTCATCAATGCAATTTCTATGGTAGATTTGTTGAAATTCTCAATTTCAAAATCATAGAACTTCTGTGTTCTTTCTTTATTTGCAAAGAATTTAATATAGTGCTGTATTACCGGCTTGTACCGTTCGTCAATACCCAAATCAAGGGTAAGGAGAGAAGCACGGTCGGCAAAAAACTCTTTGGAATATCTGATAGTGTCCGCAAGGTGATTATTTCTTATGTCAGGCTTTGCAAAGGGAGCGTATACAAGGTAGTTTGTAGTGGTATCTTCGCACTCCAAGAAGTATTTGATGTAGAACTGATTATCCGGTTCAAGGTGCAGAACCTTCGCATTTTCAAGTTCTATGGTATCAATATCCTCTTGGAACTCGGCATTGGCATCATACCAAAACACGAGCTTACGAACATCACCTGTAAACTCACTATTCAGTTTGTCTGTAATTTGTTTTAGGTTTAACTCTGCCATTTGCTCACCTCTTATTTCCATCAAAGAACTCATTTAATTCCACGACGGCAATTTCTTTTTCTACATTTACCGTATAAATTGTACCTATACTAATTTTTTCTTCAGGAAGAACAAATCTATACTCTTGTTCGTTTTCAAAAAATACATCTTTGCACAATAAAGAGCGATAAACGTATTTTGCTGAAAATGTATATTTCATTCCGCCTTCCACTTTTTCAGGTGGAATGTCCTGCGTTAAATATTTGAAATATCGAATATCATTCGCTTGTCCTTGAGCTGAGTCTATTCCATACAAATTGAAATAATTGACTTCCCCTGAAACACATTCGGTTTTTATAGATGATTTGACATTAGTCACAAATTGTTCAGGATTCTCAATAATTGCAACAGCATTAGCTTTAGGAAAATGTTCTCGTACATTACGTTCAATTTCTTCTGAAAGATGAAACTCAAGTTTGCCTTCCGCATTTATAGTACAATCTTTTTCATAGCAAGCAAAAAGGCAATACACGGGCAGTAAGTTGGCAGGTTCGTAATGAACAAGCATATTACCTCTTATGCCTGTCATGACAACTTCTTGCGACCCATTATCAATCATCGTTACATTTTGTGCGTGAATAATTGAGCCACCCTCTAACTTGTCGCCTTGTCCTTTGATAAAAAGTTCTTCCTCAATCTGTCTATACTTCAAAGCATTGGAAAAGAACATTTTTCCAAGAGCAAGACCTTGCATATGGTCTTTTTCACCGAATTTCAAAAAGCAAATAATCTTACTCATCGCTTTCCTCCTTAAACAATCTTCGCTAAAATCTGCATTTTCTTTCCGTCAGATGCAGTTTGCACTTTTTCATAGTTGACCTTTACGCCGTCGTCAAGGTCAATATCAATACGGGAAAGAGCCAAGTGTGCAACCTTTGCGTCGTAATCTTTTGTTTCCTTGATTTGCTTCTGAAGTTTCTCTTTGCGTTTTGTAGCATTAGAGATTTCCTTGTTATCTCGGCTGTTGTCGATGATTTCCTGCATACGGATAATCTCTTTTTCATACACACGCTGCATACGGTGCAGATATTCTACACGCATATTGCCGGTTGTATCGGCATTCCAGCGGTGCATATAACAAAGAGCCTTAAAGCCGTTCTGCTTGCCGCTGTCAAAAAGCCAATAAATCGGGCGTTTCTGATAAGTCTTGATGTGGTCTTTTATAAAGTCATTCAGGAAGTAGTTTCTGATAACTTCACGGCTTGTAGCACCTTTGTTGCCGAGTGCCTTTGCAATGAAATCGAGGTTCTGCTCAAGACTATCCTCACCATAAACTTTTTTAAGCCAAGCACAGAATAAACCAACAATATCGTCCTCAAAATATTCTTCATCGGTAATCGGAATACAGTTATCGGCATCAGGTTCAAATGATAATTCTGTTGCTGTTTCCCAATTATCAGTATCGTGGAACTTCGGATAATGATAATCTGCAAGTGATATCCCGGCATACCCGCCGTCTATTGGTTCGCCATTTTCATCCAATGCCGCCTGCCCTTTGTATTTCCAATAAACATCATCAAAATTACCACCTGCAAATACAATTCCTTCTCGGTCAAGCGAATAACGACCAAACATACAACCAACCGCATAGGAAATCAGGCTCTTAATATCTCTCTGCAAATCAGCTTTGCGAACGGTTACATCTTTATCTTCAACTTCGGGAGTTAGCTCGTCCTGAAGTCCGTAAATATCAATAAAGATACGGTTCAGTTCTTCCTCGTTAGCTTTGAGCTGTTTGAATCGTTCGTTACATTCGCCCTGCCAAAGCATATAACAGAGTTCCAAAGGAGAACCGACTTCAGGATGACCGCCGTAGTAATAGTGCATAGTAGCCCCCACGGCTGTTGCGTCCCACAAGTCTTTTGAAAGTCTTACAAGCGGATGCTCTGTGAAATCCCAAGAATTTTCGAAAGAGTCCCAATCCTTTTTAGACAGAACTATATTATCTTCTGCAAGTTCGCTTACCTTAGTGAAATACTCTCTATTCTTTATCAATGGCAAAGAACCAATGTGACTTTCATTAAAATTCAAAGTAGGCGAAATAATATTCAGAATTGCTGAGCACGGTTTTGAATTGAGAAAGCCTAAATAGTAGTTCTTCTCTTTATTATCATTAAGAAAAAGTGAACCACCTGCACCATCAAACAAGAAATCACTCTCAAAATTTCTAAAACCTGTTAATGTACTTGAAATTTTTGTCCACGCAATAAACTCGTCAAAATACGAATCTTGATTGCGTAAAGCAGCTTTATTAGCTTTTAAGAGATTACCATCCTCGTTCCACAAAACAACATAATCTCTGTTACCATACCAACGACGATATTCGCCACCCTTATTATATCTAACCCATTTATTGTGGTTTTTAGTATTAAACAAATTTGACTTCGTTATATCTACTTCGCTCCACAACTTAACAAAACGATTTACGTCGCAAGTTGACATTCCTTGTTTTGGTGTCGCATTTTTTGAAATTAGCTCTCCATTTTCAAAAACTCGGAAAAAATTATCCGTAACCCAATAGGCGAAAGGACAACTTGGTATGCGTGAAAAGTTTTTCTGATTTACATTGTATCGGTTTCGTTTTGAAAGGAACAATTCTTCTTTTGCATACTGCGATAGTGCATCTACAAGGCGACAATAAGTACCTTTATAGCCTATTGAAGTGCTATTTCGCAAAACAAATGCAGTCGTCTGAACTACCTCTCCACCTATTTCTTCAAAAGCCCTCGCACCAAGATGAGCCATATTAATGGCGTCGTTCATAAGCATTTTTTCACGCAATTTTTCATATGACGACAAAAACATCCAAGCGTGCATTGTTATCATTGCCTGATAACCGTTTTTTACAAGCATTTGCTTGCAACGTTCAATAAAAACAGCAAATAAGTCTGTCTTACTATCCGGATAATTTGCTTTGACATAATCGCTTAATTTTGAACCGGCATTACTTACCGGCATATATGGCGGATTAGTTAACGCAACTTCATATTTTTGTGCCAAAATCTTGCTTTGTTGTACGATTGGAGAAAGAATTGAAACTAACTGTTCTTTTTCCATAATATCCATAAGATTAGAGTAATCATCCTTATTGGATATTTCTTCAAGTTTTTCCTCCAAAGCAAGTAAATCACAATACGGAACAGATATGTTTAATACGCTGCCATAATCTTCTGCATATCTATTCTCATCAATCAAAATGGACGCAGTTTTCTTTAATTCACCGAGTCTATCAAGAACAGCTTGTTCTATTGTTTTACTGTTTTTTAAATAACAAAGATTCGGTTCAATGTTTTCAGAAAGAATACGGCGATTATACTGACGAGCTTTCATCATAACTGCAAAGTATGCAAGCTGATATGCACGTTCATCAATATCAAGACCAAAGATGTTGTTCTGCAAAATGCTACGAGCTGCATCACGCTGTGTGTAACCATAGCTTTCATAAATCTGCATAAGAACATCAAAAGCATAAACGAGGATGTGTCCACTACCCATACAAGGGTCGATTACCTTGATTTTCTCAGGAGTTAATCCTTTATAGGTGGCTTTGATTTCTTCAAGTTTTGCAACAACTTGTTTCTCTTGCTCTGCTTCGTCAACATAATAATTCCAAGAGTTCTTTAAGGAATCATTAGGGTGTCCCTCAATCCAAATACGACCAACTGAGTTTTCGACCATATATCTGACAATCCAGTCAGGAGTAAAAAGCTGTGTTGCCGCCGGAATATCTTCCTTAGACATTTTTGTTCCGCTTTTTCTTCCAAATACTTCTGCCTTTGGTTCAATGTTATAGTATTGATACATCCAGCCGATAATTTCAACCTGACCTTCTTTATCAATGTTAAAATCGTCCTCATCAATATCGTGGGTAAGGCGATAGACAATACCATCTTTGTCTGTGAAGGATATAGTGAGCAGTAATTCTGTGTAATCGTCTGTTTTCTCAAACAACTCGGGAAGAATATCGTGGAGTTTATTGCATTGCTTAATAAAGAGCATACGGAACAACTCGTCCAGCTTGTTTTCATCTTTAAGTTGAACAACTCTGTCCTGTTCATAAGGTGTAAACTCTAAATCGGTGTCAAACGGAGAAGTAACAAAGTCGGGTTCGTTCTTTGCTTTGTTTTCGGATGAAAGCACACGAATTCCTGAAGGTAAATAATCATTTACCTCCATAAAGCGAATTGCGATAAGACGGTTGAACCAAGTATATGCAACTTCTTCAACGACATACTTAAATGCTTCTTTGAATTTATTACCTTCAGTCTCTTTATGTTTAATTGCATAAATTAGAGCATTACGCTGAGAGATTTCTTTTCCGGAAACCTCTGCGTAATTCTTTGTTCCAATATCGAAAAATTGCAAGTCTTTAGTTGACTGTGGTAACTTCTCGGCAATTCCGTTTTCGGTAATACCGAGCATACCGGCTTTATATTTAATATCATCGATTAACTTCTGCCTCGCCCATACTGCGAAGTTTTTTATCGCTGTTTTATTCATATTGCACCTCTTTCGTTAGAGTTTCCCTATGAAAGACTCTATTTGTTGTATAAGCATACTCCAATCAGAACCCGTTACTGCACTTGCAGCGAGTGAAACTGCGAGTTTCATTGAAAAATCTCCTACAAATTTTTTTATGCCATCAAGAGCTTTTTTCAATCGACTCTTTTTGGGAGTTTCAGCTTTCAACTGTTCCTGAACTACTTCCAAATCATCTTTAACACTATCGATTTTATCGGCATCAACATTTTGCATTTTCTCCAACGCAGGCAACAACTTGTCTATCAGAGCCAATATCTCCGTAGCATCATTATTTGTATTATATGAGTTAATAACACCACTAACTTGCTGATTGGCAGAGCCGTTTACAGTTCCAATTTGTTGGATAAATGTATTTCCACCCACCGTTTTTCCTTCCTCATCGAGGACAATCATATCCATTGATAATTGGTCATTGATATAATCAATCAAAGGCTTGAAAGCCATATCTATGAAACTTTGAATATTGTCATTTATCTTTCTGCTTGACCAACAGTATCTCATTGATTGTCCACGAACATTTACTTTTTCATTATCGTTTATGAACAAAAGATAATCATAGGCTGCTTTGATGTGGCAGGCTTCATCTTTCGGTGGTTTGTAATCAGCCCAGCCGGAACATCCTATGTCGAAGCATTCTTCAAAATCATACTCAACATCTTTGATTTTATTTGAGATATAATTTTTCAGGATTTCATTTTCTGTAATGAAATTTACAAATCGAGACAGATTAACATCTGCTGTATCATCTGTACTGTTAAGGAAATTGCTTGAAATCCTGCGAAACTCAAGACTTAACTTTCTTAATTCAACTCTATTCATCATATATCCACCCCACAATAAGGACAGAACACCTTTGCTGCTCCGGCACAGTACAATACCTTTACTTTTCGCTCACAACAGGTACAGGTAAACTCAGTTTCTGTCGTGTCTTTATCTTTAAGTTCTTTTGTCGCAACTGTTTTTAGCGGTTTGAAATCCATTTTGATTATTCCTTTTGACCGATTAACTGACCTCTGCATTTTCTTAAAAGATTTGTTAAGTTCTTCAACCATATAGTTGTATGCTAATGCTTGAGCTTTCTCAACAACATCTTTGGATAAAAAGGAGTTTTTATCTTTAGTCAAACCGCAATATGGGCAAAACAATTCTTCAAGAGGTTCATCTTCATTCTGAAATTCACCAGCTTGCAACTTGAATTCTGAACCGCAGTATGGACATTCAAATGTAACATAGCCTTCGCTATCACCTTGTATAGTAAAAGAGATTTCCGTTGACATTAACATCCTCCATTCTTTTAGAACTCAATATTGATAATCGTGTCATCTTCCAAAGCATTCATCAGTTTATTTTCAAGTTCAGCCACATATCGCTTAACATCGGCTTCGCTTTCAATCTGCCAAGTAGCCGCATTATTGATGGATTTAATGCTGACTGTTTTTTTCTTCTTAACAGGACGAACCGGAACAGCAGGAGTTTCAGTATCTCCCGTCTCATTGTTACCGGCGTTATTAGCCGCCTGTTCTTCTGCGATAATCTTGGCTTCTTCCTTGTTGATTTCGTTTAAGCAACGAACCTTGAGAGCGTCGGCTTCGATTTTAATATTCTGTAATGTAGCAACATTATTGCAGTGAATAGCTTTTTCGTGAATTTCACGGAACAAATCAACATACTTATTTGCCAACTTATCGTGACACTTTTTGCCTTCAAGTTCTTCAAAAACTCGCTTTCTTGCTTCATCAATGGCAGCGTCGATTGGCTTTTGCATATCAGAGAGAAGTTTGCCATATAAGTTGATAAAGCTATTCAACAGGTCAGGCAATTTGAATATTTCACCATAAGGATCTGTTTTCTTGAGTATTGCCTTGATGTCACCGACAACAGTTTCAATCTGACTATCTACTATGAAGGTCTTGCTGTCATCATAAATCTTCATCAACTTGAGAGCCTTGTCAAAAATGTCTTTCTGCTCGCCGGCGAAGAACTTTTTAAGAGGCTCGTAATCTTCTGCAAAGTCAAGGTAATCGTCCTTTTTGCGGTCAACTCCCGTGAAAAACTCGTTTGAGTATTTCATTTGCAGAACTTCTGTCATTAACTTTTTGCCGGACGCAACAACTTGTTTTCCGGGATATGCCGGCTGTGTGGAATAATGAATTTCAAGTTTCTCAAGGTCATTTTTCAAATTAGAAGCGTAACCCAAAAAGCTCTTCATTATTGCGTCGTCATCATCGCTTGCGGAAGTGACATTGAACAATTCTTTCATCACTTCACGAACCGACTTTTTCTGCTTTTCGTTTGCTTTTACACGCTTTTCGGTCATTAACTTTTCATTGAACTCTTTGCGTGTCAGATAGCGAATGATTTCCTCCTCGCTCTTGGATAAGAGGGTAACGGCTTCGTTATTGACAAACATTGCGATTTCGCCGTCTTTGAACAGTTTAGCGACCAGCCATTGAACATCCGCTTCAACAAATCCATAAGGAGCTTTTAAGAAGCGTTCCAAAAGGGACTTCATAGAGGTTTTCATATGTCTTTGCGTGTTCAAGGCAATATAGTCATTTACATCGTGGAGAGCCAACTCATTCTTTGTGGTTTTTGTTCCATCAAGAGTGAGCTGTTGACCGTTATTCTTGAACATGGAGCGAATATCTGTTTCGCTCATTGCGGTATCTATGTAAGAAAGTTTATGATATACACTTGCGACCAACTTTCCGAGAGCTTCATTGATGCGTGTTGAAATCTCTTTGGAGTTAGTCTGCACCTTATCGCCGTTTACATAGATGTCTGCATTTTTAAGACTTTCTGAAAGGAATAGTTTCGCTGCTGCGTTTCTCTCACGCATTTCAACTTTCTTGGCTTCCTTTATACTTTCAAACTTTGTAACGGTATTCGTAGCATCGTATCTGATAAATTTTTCAATCTGCAAGGCAGAACGGATTTCATCAAGGAACGCTCTGTCATCAGGAAGCACAACAAGTACACAGCTTGACTGTCCGGACAAAATTCTCATAGTTGTTTCGTCTGAACGCTCATCGCTGTTTGGCGTAAGAATTTTTAATGTAATATCGTTGTTTTGATTTGCCTTATAAGGCTTTTCGTCAACGATTTGATTGAACGCAAAAGCATATCTGCCGTTGAAAGCAGGGTAACGATACTTCTTCTCATCGTAAAGACCGTCAAAAATCATTTCCGATACTTTTGCGATAACTTCGCCGGAATCCACATTCTGAGACTCAATAGCTCTGTTGATTTCCTGCTCCTCATCGGTCAGGAAAACATAGATGTCACCGTTTTTCTGAACCAAAGTCTGACGGACGAGTCTCTTTAATGCGTCCTCGACCTGCTGAGCAAGTGCCATACGGTCGTCATTTACATTAGAAACCATAAGGCTTGTGATGTTTTCGATGTTTGCTTTGATTTCCTTGACATACTTAATCATAAACAAGGTTTTAAGCACATTGACATCAAAGCACTCTCTGTCGTGATTTGGGTTAAGATATTCATTGTCCAAAGCACGGGAAATAACACCCTTGTGAGAGTGGTCAAGGAATTGTTCAAGTGCATCGTAGAACATATTGAACGGAACAATAGTACCCGGTTCATCGTTCATAACCTTTACAGCGGACTCCTTGAACAAAGCAAGCATAGAACGCTCACCTTCAGCAAGATGTTTACCCGACGCTCCGTGTGTACGAATTGATGTTAATACACTGCCGAGCAAGTTAAACTGGTATGGAATAAACGGGTAAATATCTGCAAAGTTATCTCTGCCTGAGTATAGCTTTTTCTCAACTCCATCATTAAATATGATGAGGTTCTTTATGACTGTTGCCTTATCGTCATAAAGGAGGCAAAGAGTTTGCTTGCCCGGTTCATTCTTTTCAAGTATTCTCTTTTTGATAACCTCGTCAACATTGGCAGAAGAAAGAGATAGACGAGTGTCAAAACGACCCTGAATTTTTGAAAAGTCGTTGCCTTTTGTCTTTGTAATAGAATCAATATCCTGCTGGCTTGTTACTACAATCCAAGCCTTACCTTTACAAGCAGTACCCAAATCTTCGGTTACAGTCTGAAGATTAAGCATAAGTTTAGAGTCATCGCCGATGTACTGACCGATTTCATCAATCAAGAATACAATGTGATGATTGTTTCCTTTTCTTTCGAGGTACTTCTTTACAAGCTGAGCAAAATCCTCGACCTTGTATTTGTAATCACCGGTCGCTTTTTCACACCAGTTTCTACCGGCTTCTACGCTCATAAAGCCAATCTCGTCAAGGACTTCAACGACATCATCCTGAATGAAATCAAAGTCGCTGCGAGCATCAATCCACTCAGAGCCGAAACTCTCTGCAAACTTTTCTTTGAACAAATCATATTTGCCTTCTTCGGTGAGTTTGCGTTCTAAGTCGGCAAGGAAAGGATTTGAACCGCTGAATCCCTGCATTTCATTGAAAACATTCTGGAGAACAGATACAATGGCAACCTTTGATTGTTTCCCGTTTACTTCACTTTTAGAGTCAATGTTAAAGAGAACAACATCGGTAGGTACAGTTGTCGCTAATTTCATATCGGCAAGTACCATAGGGTCAGAAATTTTGTTGTCATCTATAAAATAGTCGATGGCTCTTTTACCGCTGACATCTTTATTTGCAAGAATGTAGGAAAGAATCTTTAAGAAGTGAGATTTACCGCTTCCAAAGAAACCGGAAATCCATACGCCCATTTTATCCGTATTTCCGTTAATGCCTTTTTTATAGCTGGAAAAGAAATCAGCAAAATGCTTTTGCAATTCACGGGTAACAACATATTCTTCAAGTTCTTGCTTGATATTTGCATTGTCATCCTGCCCGACTTTAATAACACCCTTAATATCTCTGTCGATAGGTTTTGAAAACATATTCTTAATAATCATAACTGCTCTCCTTAATCTACGAGCTTGAACGCTCTGTAATAGTTGTCGTCTTTAATCTCTCCAAATAGGACGAGTTCCTGCCCGTCATAATTTCCCGGATAAAACAGTACAACCGGTACATTGTCAATGACTTGGTGAAGATTATTTAACACCGTATGTGAACGCAGTATCGGATAACATTTTCCTATGCCGGTGATAAATACAACCGCCTTATCAGGTGTGTTTTCCTTTATGTAGTTCACAATCAAACTGTCCGATGAGGTTATTCTCAGCATATTACTTATTGATTTTGATACTCGCTCAAATCCCTTTGCTTTTTCAAACTGATAACATTTTTCCAAGTATCCCTTTTGCTTGAGAATATCAATGACTATATCGTATAAATCAAAAAC
>CAYTWF010000069.1:0-14218 GCA_964441705.1 uncultured Butyrivibrio sp. | reverse complement strand
CAAGTCCCATAAAATAAGGATTCGTGGCTCAAATGTCCGTTATTCAAACTCAATCGTTCCCGGTGGCTTACTCGTCAAATCGTAGAATACCCTGTTGACTCCTCTGACCTCGTTAATTATCCTGCTCATCACCGTCTGCAGCACCTCGAATGGAATCTCTGCGCTCTCGGCAGTCATGAAGTCTATAGTATTAACCGCCCTTAAGGCAACCGCATAGTCATAGGTTCTCTCATCGCCCATAACTCCAACCGAACGCATATTGGTAAGCGCTGCAAAATACTGACCGATTGTCTTATCAAGTCCAGCCTTGGCAATTTCCTCACGGTAGATTGCATCGGCATCCTGAACGATTTTGACCTTCTCAGCTGTTACCTCGCCAATGATTCTGATTCCAAGTCCCGGACCTGGGAAAGGCTGGCGGAATACCAGCTTCTCTGGAATTCCAAGCTCAAGTCCGGCTTTACGAACCTCATCCTTGAAAAGATTACGAAGGGGCTCAATGATTTCCTTGAAATCAACACAGTCAGGAAGCCCACCAACGTTGTGATGGCTCTTAATAACTGCCGATTCTCCGCCAAGTCCGCTCTCTACAACATCAGGGTAGATTGTTCCCTGAACAAGGTAGTCAACGGTGCCGATTTTTCTGGCCTCTTCCTCAAATACTCTGATGAACTCCTCGCCAATTATTTTACGCTTATGCTCTGGCTCAGTAACACCCGCAAGCTTGCTGTAATAACGGTCCTGAGCGTTGACACGGATAAAGTTAAGATCATAAGGACCGTTAGGACCGAAAACCTCCTCAACCTCGTCACCCTCGTCTTTACGAAGAAGTCCGTGGTCTACGAATACGCATGTAAGCTGGCTGCCTATTGCCTTTGATAAAAGAACTGCTGCTACGGATGAATCAACTCCACCTGAAAGTGCGCAAAGAACCTTGCCATTGCCAACCTTCTCGCGGATAGCCTTGATTGAACTCTCAACAAAAGAATCCATTCTCCAGGTTCCTGCACATCCACAAATGCCACGAACAAAGTTGTGAAGCATTTTGGTTCCCTCAACTGTATGAAGCACCTCTGGATGGAACTGAATAGCATATAAGTTCTCATCCGGTTTCTCTGCTGCCGCATAAGGACAGTCAGCAGTCTTGGCGCAGCCCGTAAAGCCAGGTGCAAGCCTTGATATATAATCGAAGTGGCTCATCCAGCACTGAGTGGAGGCTGATACCCCTTCAAATAATTTAGATGATGTATTAACATCAACCATTGTTTTGCCATATTCGCGAACTGGAGCCTTCTCTACCTTGCCGCCAAGAACATGCATCATAAGCTGAGCTCCGTAGCATAATCCCAGCACTGGAATTCCCAGCTGAAATAATTCTTTAGTACAGGTTGGGGCACCCTCTTCGTAACAGCTGTTTGGGCCGCCTGTAAGAATAATACCCTTAGGGTTCATTGCCTTTATTTTGGAAATGTCGGTTTTATATGAGTATATCTCACAATATACGTTACATTCTCTGACACGGCGTGCAACAAGCTGATTGTACTGTCCGCCGAAATCTATAACGATTACCATTTCGTTGTCCATGGTATTTCCTCCTGATAGTTTTCTATGTCAATAATACGCTAATCCCCAAAACAATGCAATACAATTTATTCGACTCTCACCATTGCCTCCTGATAATCCCTGGTATCCGCAAATACCTCATACTTCCATGGATTATGCTTCTGAGCCTTTGCCCTCTTCAAAATAAATGCAAATGCAACAACATTCACAAGAATTGATGCAACAGAGATTATGCCCTGCATCTTAGGGTCTGCTACAGTTGGCATAGAGGACCCGGTAGCTGCTGCGATTCCGCCAGTACTGTATACAGATGTTACTGTTGTGAAACGGCTTGCGTCCTGGAACAGTGGGAATACCTGCGCAAACATACACCACATAGCAAGTGTGTTGGCTCTGTTCTGAATCCATCCACCCTTGTTCCATAAAGCATTGGCAAAAGTAGGAGCCAGCAGTAAGGCAAGACCACAATACCATGAATGAGTTGGCAGATTGAGATATGTATACTGGAAATTCCATACGTCATAGGCAAGAATATATACCCATGTCATATCTGCCCATATCATATCCTTATGATTCTTAGAGGATTTGATTGACCACCAGCCTGTCATACATACAATGTTAATAAGACCTGCAATACCATTAAGGATGTTCCACCAGCCACCATACAGCCATACATCCTCTGAGGACTGCCACCAGCCTCCTGCAAGTGAGCCAGCCTTAATTGCAGACTCAAAATCTGATGCAACCGCAATAAGAATATTGATTGCAACAATTACAAATGGAAAAGCTTTAAACCAGTTAACCTTTCCCAGCTTACCCCAATGATACTTCAGTATCATAAAGCCGACACATCCAATTGTTGCCGCATATAACTTGGCATAATGGAACCAGCTTGTCATATGAACATAAGTATCGTTCTTAAGTGCCCATTCTGCACCTGCTGCAGCACTTGCGTATATAACAATAAAATATATTGTCAGTGCTGCTGGAATTGCTGCAAAACATATAATACCTCCCACTTTAGTACGTCGTGCAATCTCATTCATCACAACGAGACCCACAAACACAAGTACCCATCCTAAAAGCTGCCATCCGGCTGTTTCTCCGTAGATTTGAAATAACATACCTTTTTCTCCTTCCGTACAAATGATATGTATATTTTACTCCATTATGAACAATATTTAAATAATTTCTTATAAAAAAATCTCTTTATATGCTATAATATTTGTACATATTTATATACAAAGGGGGATACATATATTGAAGAAAAAAATAGCAGTATTAATAATCATTCTATGTCTGGCAGCAGTTTTACAAGGCTGCATAACCATTCAGCTTTCAAAGCCCGCGGACCCGGTAACTACAGTTACATATAGAACCTCACAGTCCGTTACAGGTGATGAAATGTCTGCTATTGTCAAGATATTACAGAATCGTATTTCAGGATATTCCGGGGCATCCGCCCAGGCTGTCAGCGATAATGAAATTACCATTACCGTACCTGAAGCTACTGCCGCATTAATAGATTTTGACGAACTGGGACGTGCTGGAACAGTATATTTTATCATGCAGTACACGGGTGATAGTACTCGTCCTAATTACACCTACGATACATCGTCCTGTGAATATATTTTATCTGACACTATTGATAAGCTGCAATCCAATGGAAGTATCATTTTAACCGAAAAAGACATCTTAAACTGCACTGCTGGCTATCAGAAGGCCTCAAATGATAATACGCCATGTGTTACCTGCACCTTTACCGAAAAAGGCAGCGAAGCCTTTGCCAAGGCATCAATAAGTGCATATGAAAATGGATGGTCAATTGGTATATATTACAATGACAGATTTATAAGTGTTCCAATGTTTAACAGTGCAATAACAAGTGGTGAAGCAATAATTACCGGCTTTGATTCCTATGCACAGGCCCAGGCAACTGCATCCTGCCTTAAGTATATTCTTCCAACAGAGCTTACCATTGTTAATTAATTGCACAAAATTAGGGCAGCTTATTTGCTGCCCCATTTTAACTCTAAAATCTCTGATTATAAATATTTCTTAACATACTGACCTGTGTATGATTTCTTAACCTTAGCAATCTCCTCCGGCGTTCCCTTGGCAATAACTGTACCGCCGCGGTCTCCGCCCTCTGGTCCCATATCTATTATATAGTCTGCTGTCTTAATAACATCCAGATTGTGTTCAATTACAACTACTGTATTGCCACTGTCCGAAAGCTTACGAAGAATATCAACCAGCTTGTGAACATCCGCAAAATGCAGTCCGGTTGTCGGTTCATCCAGAATATATATGGTCTTGCCTGTTCCTCTCTTGCTAAGCTCAGTTGCAAGCTTAATACGCTGTGCTTCACCACCTGAAAGCTCAGTAGACGGCTGTCCCAGCTTAATATAGGAAAGTCCCACATCATTTAATGTTTCTATTTTACGTCGAATTGTAGGCACATTCTCAAAGAACTTTACAGCCTCCTCCACAGTCATATCCAGAACATCATATATACTCTTGCCCTTATATTTGATATCAAGAGTCTCTCTGTTGTATCGCTTGCCTCCACATACCTCACATGGTACATATACATCCGGAAGGAAATGCATCTCAATCTTGAGAATACCATCTCCGGAGCAAGCCTCGCAGCGTCCGCCCTTAACGTTAAAGCTGAAACGTCCCTTGCTGTAGCCCATAGCCTTGGCATCAGCTGTAGATGCAAAAAGATCCCTAATCATATCAAATACACCTGTATATGTGGCTGGGTTGGAACGCGGTGTTCTTCCGATAGGTGACTGGTCTATATCAATTACCTTATCAAGCTGTTCAATTCCCACAATATCATCATGGTCACCAGGGATACATCTTGCTCTGTTCAGGTCCCTCGCCAAATGCTTATACAGAATCTCATTGATAAGTGAGCTCTTACCTGAACCTGATACGCCTGTTACAACAGTCATTATTCCAAGTGGAATATCCACGTCAATATTCTTAAGGTTGTTCTGTCTGGCTCCCTTAACAGTAATCCAGCCAGTTGGCTCACGTCTCTGTGACGGTACTGGAATCTTAAGCTTACCACTTAGGTATGCACCTGTAATTGAGTTAGGATTCTTCATAATATCCTCTGCCGTACCGGTTGCAATTACCTCTCCACCATGGGTACCAGCTGCAGGACCAATGTCCACAATATAATCAGCTGCCCTCATTGTATCCTCATCATGTTCAACTACAATAAGCGTATTACCAATATCTCTCAGCTTCATAAGTGCAGCCAGAAGCTTGTCATTATCCCTCTGGTGCAGTCCGATACTTGGTTCATCAAGTATATATGCCACTCCGACAAGTCCAGACCCAATCTGAGTAGCAAGTCTGATACGCTGGGCTTCTCCGCCGGAAAGTGAACCGGTAGCTCTTGCAAGTGTTAGATAATCCAGTCCAACATTATTAAGGAATCCTATTCTGGCCTTGATTTCCTTAAGAATCTGGTCTCCAATCTGATGCTGCATATCTGTAAGCTCCAGTGTATCAAAATACTTCATAAGCTTAACAATCGACATCTCCGTAACCTGATATATATTCTTCTCTCCAACCGTTACTGCAAGGGAGGTTGGCTTAAGTCTCTGTCCATGGCAGGCCTTACAAGGGGTTATTTTCATAAGCTGCTCATACTCTGCCTTCATTGTATCTGAACCAGTCTCTCTGTATCGCTGCTCCATATTCTTAATAAGCCCGTCAAATGCCACATCATATACTCCAACTCCACGCTGTCCATGGTAATGAACCTTAACAGCATGTCCCTTTGTTCCGTGAATAATTATATCTTTGATATCCTGTGGATAATCCACATACGGCGTATCCAGTGAAAAGTGATATTCTTCACATAATGCAACCAGCAAAGCATTGGTAAAGCTCTTTTTGTCTGCACAGGACTGCCAGCCCAATGCCTGAATTGCTCCCTGATTAATGCTAAGCTTCTTGTCTGGAATTAACAGGTCAGGGTCGAATTCCATCTTATAGCCAAGTCCCAGACACTCAGGGCATGCTCCAAATGGATTATTGAAGGAAAAGCTTCTTGGTTCCACCTCTTCAATACTGATTCCACAATCCGGGCAGGCAAAGCTCATACTGAAATTAATTGGCTCACCACCAATTACGTCAACTATAAGTAGTCCATCTGAGAGCTTCATAACATTCTCAATTGAGTCAGTAAGTCTCTTCTGAATACCCTCTTTAACAGCCAGACGGTCCACAACGACCTCTATATTATGCTTATTATTCTTCTCAAGCCTAATCTCTTCTGACAGCTCATATATATTGCCGTCCACGCATACACGAACATATCCACTTTTGCGGGCATTATCAAATACCTTCTGGTGTTCGCCCTTACGGCCTCTTACCACTGGTGCGAGAAGCTGAAATCTGGTCTTCTCAGGCAGCTTCATAATCTGGTCTACCATCTGGTCTACTGTCTGCCTGTTAATGACCCTGCCACATTTGGGGCAGTGTGGCACTCCAATTCTTGCATACAGAAGTCTCATGTAATCATATATCTCTGTAACCGTTCCAACTGTAGAACGAGGGTTACGGTTAGTAGATTTCTGGTCAATTGATATAGCCGGTGACAAGCCTTCGATGCTCTCTACATCCGGCTTCTCCATCTGTCCCAGGAACTGTCTGGCATACGAAGAGAGCGATTCCATATATCGGCGCTGTCCTTCTGCGTATATGGTATCAAATGCCAGTGAGGACTTACCTGAACCACTGAGTCCTGTAAGAACCGTAAATGAATCTCTCGGAATATCAACATCTATATTCTTAAGATTGTGTTCATTAGCTCCTCTTATCTTAATATACTGTCTTGAATATTTAGTCATTGTCTATATGCTTCCTTATCTCTGTAATCTGGTCTCTCAGCTGTGCAGCCTCCTCAAAATTAAGGTCTGCTGCAGCCCTGTGCATCTTCTTGCTAAGCTCATGAATAAGCTTGGAAAGCTCGTTGTTGTCCATGGACTCCACATCCTTCTTGAACTTGACACCGCCCTCATTAGCTGCCTTGGATATAGCTATCAGGTCTCTTACCGCCTTCTTGATTGTTGTAGGCGTTATTCCATGTGCCTCATTATATTCCTGCTGAATCTTACGACGTCTGTTAGTCTCGTCAATCGCCTTTCTCATGGAATCGGTAATTGTATCAGCGTACATAATTACCCGTCCCTCTGAGTTACGGGCAGCTCGTCCAACAGTCTGAATAAGTGAGGTCTCCGACCTTAAAAAGCCTTCCTTGTCCGCATCCAGTATGGCAACAAGTGTAATCTCAGGAATATCCAGTCCCTCTCTTAAAAGATTAATTCCAACCAGAACGTCAAAAACATCCAGTCTCATATCTCTGATAATCTCAGCACGTTCCAGTGTATCAATATCTGAATGGAGATATCTTACTCTTATCCCAGCCTCCTTCATATAGGCTGTAAGGTCCTCTGCCATCTTCTTGGTAAGGGTTGTAATAAGAATCTTATTATGTCTGGCTGTCTCCTTATTAACCTCCGATATAAGGTCATCTATCTGACCCTGAACAGGCCGTACAGATATCTCCGGGTCTAATAATCCGGTAGGCCTGATAATCTGTTCCACTCTGTTAATCTCATGGTCTGCCTCGTAATCAGAAGGTGTTGCGGATACAAACATCATCTGATTAATCTTATTCTCAAATTCATTGAACATCAGAGGTCGGTTATCAAGTGCTGATGGCAGTCTGAAACCAAAATCCACAAGAGTTCTCTTACGTGAACGGTCACCATTATACATACCTCGTATCTGTGGAATTGTAATATGCGACTCATCTACTATTATGAGAAAATCATCTGGAAAATAATCCATAAGTGTCCATGGTGGTGTTCCCGGCTCCAACCCGGCAAGGTGTCTGGAGTAGTTCTCTATTCCAGAGCAAAAGCCCGTCTCCAGCATCATCTCTACGTCAAAATTAGTTCTCTCATTGATTCTCTGTGCCTCAATAAGCTTATCCTCACTTTTAAAGAATTCCACCTGTTCCTTAAGCTCGCTGCGAATATCCTCTGTTGCCTGAAGCATCTTCTCCCGTGGGACAACGTAATGTGAGGCAGGAAATATAGCAACATGCTTAAGCTCTGCCTTAATATTACCTGTAAGTGATTCAATCTCTGTTATTCTCTCAATCTCATCCCCAAAGAATTCAATCCTTATGGCTCTGTCATCATTGGATACAGGAAATATCTCCAGAACATCTCCTCTAACTCTGAATGTACCACGCTTAAAATCCATATCATTACGGGCATACTGCAGTTCAATCAGCTTGCGAATAATATCGTCTCTGTCTCTCTCCATGCCTGGACGCAGTGATATTACCATCTTCTGATAATCAATAGGACTGCCGAGTCCGTATATACATGATACAGATGCTACAATAATGACGTCACGCCTCTCAGAAAGTGACGCTGTTGCTGAATGACGTAGCTTATCAATCTCATCATTAATTGATGAGTCCTTCTCTATATAAGTATCAGTAGATGGCACATAAGCCTCTGGCTGATAATAATCATAATAGGATACAAAATATTCCACCGCATTATCAGGAAAAAACTCCTTGAATTCTCCATAAAGCTGGCCGGCAAGAGTCTTGTTATGTGCAATAATCAGTGTTGGTCTGTTAAGAGCCTGAATAACATTGGCCATGGTAAAGGTCTTACCTGAACCGGTTACGCCCAGAAGTGTCTGAAACTGGTCGCCCTCCTCAAAACCTTTAATCAGTCCCTCTATTGCCTGCGGCTGGTCTCCGGTTGGCTGATATTCAGAATGTAATACAAATCTATCCATGAAATCACCTCTCGTATATGTGTCTTGCTTCATTTTACCACAATATAAAAAAGAAAGCAAACATTTGTTCGTGTAATGTTTTGCTCTCTTTTCTACGATACATTATGATTATTTTGTCATATTTTTCTCAAGATATTCAATAGCTGCATTAAGCTGTGTATCTGTTCCGTCAGCAGCATATGCATCTGCATCCAGCTCAACTACCTCGTCAGGTGTAATTCCTATCTTGTGAATGTTATTACCATTAGGTGTATAGTAGTTCTCAATAGTGATTTTTATTGCTGAACCATCTGAAAAAGGAACAATCGACTGAACAATTCCCTTGCCATAGGTCTGTGTTCCAATTATTTCTGCTACACCATAATCCTGCATTGCCCCTGTAAATACCTCTGAAGCACTGGCACTTTTTCCATTGACCAGAACTGCACATGGGACATTAAGAATTGTATCTGCATCTGAAGAATATTCAACCCTGTTGCCGTCCTTATCCTCTGTGTACACGATAAGGCCTTCCGGCAAAAGTGAGTCCAAAATTGCGTTAACCACATCCAGACGTCCTCCAGGATTGTTACGGATATCAACAATCAATCCGGTCATTCCCTGACTGATAAGGTCATTAATTGCTGCTGCAAACTGGTCTGTTGTTACTCCATCAAATCCGCTTATAACAATATATCCAATGTTATCATCCATCATTTTATGTGCAACAGTTGTCACATCAAGAGTTCGCCTCTCCACCTCCACATCAAAGGTGCTGTCCTCTCTTTTTATTGTAAGGGTTACCTTCGTGCCTGCAACACCCTTCATCTGGTCTACAACCTCATCCAGTGCCACACCTGTAACTGCATTGCCGTCAACCGCCATAATGATATCATTAGACTGAATACCGGCCTCTTCACCTGGTGAATTATCATAAGGCTTTACAACATATATTTCTCCAGTATCAGTATTCTGGGTAACTACAACTCCTATTCCGCAATAGGTTCCGGCTGAACTAGCTGCCAGCTCCTGATATTCCTCTGCTGTGTAATATCTGGTATATGGGTCTCCGAGACTGGACATAACGCCCTTGTACAACGCATCCGCCATATCCTGAACACTGTAGTCATACAGGTATCTTGAATTAATCTGGCTGATAAGCATGTTGATTTTGGCAGTTACCTCGTCTCCCATAGTGAGCTTGGCATGGGTATACTCAGTGGTTTTCTCCTGTGCTCTTGAGAAAAATATGCCAAATACAATTCCACAAATTATCAGCATTGACAATGCGCTGATTACTGCACCGTGAAGCACTCCCAGTTTATAATTACTTTTTTCATGGTCTTTTTCCATTGAAATATCTCCTGACTTGATAAAATTGTCCCCCCAGAACGGGTCCGGGGGGATGTTACATCACTTATGGTATAACAAAATAATCACGAGGATTACAAGACGTACCTTCAATATAGATTGACAAATGCAGGTGTGGACCTGTTGCATAGCCGGTACTTCCAACATAGCCTATAACCTGACCCGCACTGACTGTCTGGCCTGCACTGACTGCAACTGAAGAGCAATGTGCATATATTGTTACAACTCCTGAGCCATGGTTAATTCTGATAAACTGTCCATAGCCATAATAATTGGCATCATAGCCTGCATTCTCAACAGTTCCTGCGTATGCAGCCACAATCGGAGTTCCGGTAGGTGCCGGTATATCCATTCCATCATGGGACTTGTACACTCCAAGAACCGGATGCAGTCTTGATGGGCTCCATTCTGATGATATTCTGCTGTAGCCTGGAATCGGCCATGTAAAGCCACCAGAAAGTCCTATTTCCTCCAGCTTAACTGAAGAGCTTACGGTGTTCCCATTATTAGCTGCCTGCTCAGCAAGGTACTGCTGCTTAAGAGCCTCTGCCATTGCCTGCTGTTCCTTATACTGCTGCTCAACATAAGCCTTCTGTGCAGCTGTATATTCCTGCTGGTCCTCAAGTGCTGACAATGTTGAACCCTTTTCACTGATAACAAGATTAACTGAATCCTGCTGCGTCTGAAGGTCCGCTTTAAGTGTTACAAGCTCACTTTTCTGTGTCTCCAGTTCACTTTTTTGTGTATCAAGAGCAGCCTTGTCCGTCTCCATCTGTGCAATTAACGTGTTAATCTGTTCCTTGGTATCTGCAAGTTTTTGCAGCTGTTTTCTGTCGTAATCAGTAATACTTGATATATACTCAGTTCTTCCAAGCATCTCTGACATATCCTTAGAGGAAAATATCATGTCAAGAAATGTTGTATCACCATTCTCATACATATACTGTATTCTTTTCTTCATTGCATCATACTGTCTTGTCTCTGTTGCCTGTGTATCCTGCAGCTGAACCTGCGCATTATCTATGTCCTGCTGCTTGGCATCTATCTCAGCCTGCTTGGCGTCTATCTCCACCTGCTTGGCATCTATATTATTCTGGCAAACCGCAATCTGCGAATTAATTGAATCCAGCTTGGAATCCAATTCCTTAACGTATGACTGCATGTCTGTTATATTAGCTGACAGCGAATCCAGTTCTTTCTGCAGCTCATCTATCTTCTGCTGACTGGACGCAGCCTGATTCTGTGCCGCGTCTACATCTGTCTTATCCGTTGCATAGGTTTCCACCAGTCCCGACATACATGGTGCCAGACCAACTGCCGCACACATTGTAAGAACTGCCAGCATTCTGAATGTTCTTTTCATATTAATATCATCTCCTAGGCTTTGAGGTGTCTGCTAAGGGACAAAATACTTCCAAGCAGTCCAAGTCCGACACCCAAAACAAGTGCAATTGGCACAAAGGTTCTAAAAAGTACTCCCACTGATTCAAAGGAAAGTATGTTGGAAAGGAATGAGAATTTGCTAAGTATGTATCCAACTATTTTTCCATAGAGGAAATATACTATTGCAATAGGAACTGCCGCTCCAACCATTCCAATTACGGCACCCTCAACAACAAATGGTGCTCTGATAAAAGCATTACGTGCTCCTAAAAGCCTCATAATGTTAATCTCGTCATTACGAACCGTAATTCCAATGGATATTGTATTGTTGATAAGGAAAAGAGCAACTGCTATCAGTATCGCAAGTATTGCTATTGATACCATTCCAACGAGTCTGCTTATCTCTGCAAGACTGTCAGCCGTTACATCTGAGCTGTTAACCCTTCTTACTCCGTCTATTCCTTCAATAAAGCTTACAAGGTCCTTCTGCTGGTCCGCATCCTGAAAATACACCTCATATGAAGCACAGTTGGCAAGTGGATTATCCTCCTCATAGCCTTCAGCCAGGTCAAGATAATCATCTCCAAAATACTGAACTTTATACTCTTCCCATGCTTCATCTGCTGAAGTGAAATGAATCATTGTCACTCCATCGTATTCGTTAATTGTATTACCTATTGATTCTATTCTTTCATCTGTAATGTCGTAGTCAAAAAACACCTTAACACACAGAGATTCTGACATTTGGTCCACCATGTATGATACATTAGAGGTTATGGAATAAAAAATACCAAGTATAAAAATACACAGTGCCATTGTTGCCATTGACGCAACTGAGAATATTCTGTTACGTCCTATATTCTTAAGTCCCTGACCAACGCAGTAACCAAAAGATCTAAATTTCATATACGGTACCGCCTTCCTCTACGTCATGGGTTATTACACCATCACGAATAGTAATGGTTCTTTTCCTCATGGCACGGACGATTTCCATATTATGAGTTACTACAACCACGGTAGTTCCCTGCTCATTGGCATTCTCAAGAAGCTTCATAATCTCCCATGAGTTAGCCTCATCAAGATTACCTGTAGGCTCATCTGCAAGAAGAATGGCCGGCTCATTAATCAGCGCTCTGGCAATAGCAACACGCTGCTGCTCACCACCTGAAAGCTGCTTAGGATTAGCCTTGTATTTATCAAGAAGTCCAACCATGGAAAGCATGGACAGAACCTTAGCCCTGATTCTTTTAGGTGGTGCCTCAATTGCCTTCTGGGCAAAGGCTATATTTTCAAAAACATTTCTATCATCAAACAGTCTGAAATCCTGAAAAACAACACCAATCTCGCGTCTGAGCTTAGGGAGTCTGTTCTTCTTAATCTTACTGATATTCTTGCCATTAATGGTTATAGAACCCGTTGTAGGATCCAGTTCCTTAAGTAAAAGCTTAATTAACGTGGATTTACCAGAACCACTTGTTCCTACGATAAACACGAATTCTCCCTCATCGATATGAAGAGAAATGTCATTAAGGGCAGGAACACCTGTTGAGTATGTCTTACTAACGTTCTCTAAATCAATCATTGTAAATTAGTCCTTTATATTATTCTGTTAACTGTTACAGTACAATTATAAATGAGACCAATATCAATAATCAACTGATTCCATATATTTCATGTATTTAACAACCATAAGGGCAATCTTAAAGGTAATTGCATCTTCAAATACACGCAAATCCAGTCCCGTTGTTTTCTGTATTTTATCAAGTCTGTACACAAGCGTATTCCTGTGAATGAACAGCTGTCTTGATGTCTCAGAAACGTTAAGGCTGTTCTCAAAGAACTTGTTAATTGTTGATAGTGTCTCGTCGTCGAAATCATCAGGAGATTTACCGTTGAAAATTTCTTTGATAAACATTTTGCAAAGTGGAATTGGGAGCTGGTAGATAAGTCGCCCTATACCAAGGTTGCTGTATGCCACTACGTTACGGTCACTATAAAATATCTTGCCAACATCAAGAGCCATCTTGGCTTCCTTATATGAACGGGATACCTCCTTAAGTGAGTTAACGATAGTACCAAAGGAAATATGAACCTTGCTCATCGCCTCTGTATTAAGTGTATCAAGAACAACATATGCCGTCTGCTCCATATCCTTATAGGTCTCGTTAGGCTTAACTTCTTTAACAATAATAATATTCTTCTCATCAACTGCAGTAATAAAATCCTTAGTCTTAGTAGCAAAAAGAGTTCTTACTGTCTCAAGGGCATTGCTGTCCTTCTCGTGTCTGGTCTCAATAAGGTACACTATTCTCTTAGCTTCTGTATCAATGTGAAGCTTCTTGGCTCTATTGTATATATCAACAAGCAAAAGATTATCAAGAAGAAGATTCTTAATAAAGTTGTCCTTGTCAAATCTCTCCTTATATGCAACAAGGAGATTCTGAATCTGGAAGGTGGCAATCTTGCCTATCATATACACATCATCGCTTCCGCCTCTTACCAGCAAAACATATTCCAGCTGATTATCATCAAATACCTTAAAGAACTGGTGACCTGATATAACCTGGCTGTCTGCAGGTGAACCTGCAAAAGAAAGAACCGCATCTTCATATCCCTCTGCTTCAGGGAACGTTGTAGCAAGTATCTTTCCATCCGTATCCATAATGCATAAATCAATTCTCGTAATTGATTTTAAACCGTCTATTGTATTTTGAAGTATCTGATTTGAAATCATCTGCTCACTCCTTTTCGTATTTACTCATACTTGTTCTTATTTTAAAACAAATTGAGAGAAAAAAAAAGGGTAAATCGGCAAAATTCTCAATTTGTCGTATTTTTTCACAAATAATACATAATATGCTGTTAAATTCAAAAACCCATAATGTAAAAAGAGCGGCTGGATAGTAATATCCAACCGCTATAAGTACTTAGTTATGCATCAAATTAATGTAAGATAACTTCCTCTGTCTCTTTATCAAATACATGAAGCTTATTCATATCAACGCCAAGCTTAATTGTATCACCAGGACGAGCTGTTGTACGAGGGTTAACTCTTGCTGTACAGCTTACC
>CAYTWF010000068.1:0-14230 GCA_964441705.1 uncultured Butyrivibrio sp. | reverse complement strand
ATCATCTGATCACCTGTGTAAGCATGGATTGTACACATAATACCTGACTCGATTGGAGCAAGGTCATTAAGAGCCTTAGCCATAGGAGCTAAGCAGTTAGTTGTACATGAAGCTGCTGAAATGATTGTATCAGAAGCCTTAAGTGTCTCATGGTTAACATTGTATACGATTGTAGGAAGGTCATTACCAGCTGGAGCTGAAATAACAACTTTACGAGCACCTGCATTGATATGAGCCTGTGCCTTTTCCTTAGAGGTATAGAAACCTGAACACTCAAGTACTACGTCTACTCCAAGATCTCCCCATGGGCAATTGTTAGCATCTGGGAAAGCATAAATCTTAATTGTCTTACCATCAACTGTGATTGAATCCTCACCAGCTGAAACTGTCTCTGCCTTCTCATATTTACCCTGTGATGAGTCATACTTAAGAAGATGAGCAAGCATCTTAGGGCTTGTTAAATCGTTAATAGCTACTACTTCGTATCCTTCTGCTCCAAACATCTGTCTGAAAGCAAGACGACCGATACGGCCAAATCCGTTGATTGCAACTTTTACTGCCATTTTTTGAATTCCTCCTGAATAAAAATGAAATAATTAAAGGATTGTTAATAAAAAATCAATCTATGTGTATTCTACCTTCTTTATCCAAAAATTTCAACCCTAAATTTAAAATATTGACAAATCTCGCAGGACAAGATAATTTATAGGTTATGAATTAGAGATTAGGAGAATACCATGATTGGAGATTATCACGTTCACACCAGCTTTTCAACTGACAGCGAGGTCAGTCCTGCTGACCACATTAACAAGGCTGTATCCCTTGGGATGAAGGAAATATGCATTACCGACCACGTAGATTTTGATTATCCACAGGAGAACGGCAGCACAATGTTTCGCGTAGACCCTGAGGAATACTTTGATACACTTGGAAAGCTCAAGCTTGAATACAGTAATGTAATCAAGGTCAAGATAGGCATCGAGCTTGGACTTAATCCTGAGATTGACGGAATTAATACACAGTTTGTTAAGTCATATCCTTTTGATTTTGTTATTGGCTCCTCCCATATTATTAACGAAAAAGACCCATATTATCCGGAATACTGGGAGAACCGTTCTACAAAGGATTGTATTATGGAATATTTTCAGGCAATTCTTCGTAACGTAACTGCATATGACGATTATGATGTATACGGTCATCTTGATTATATAAGAAGATATATACCTGACAGGGAATATGTATATAATGATAACGATTTCTATGATATAACAGAAATGATTCTTAAGAATATTATTGCCAAAGGGCATGGAATCGAGCTTAATACCAGAGGTCTTACCAAGGGGCTGACTACCTTTGTCCCAACAATTACCCTTCTCAAACGCTATAGAGAGCTGGGCGGCGAGATAATAACTCTTGGCTCCGATGCTCATTACGTTAAGAATCTCGGCTACGCCTTTAAGACAGCCCAGGACATTCTTATTAACTGTGGCTTCAGATATGTGGCATCCTATGACAGCCGCAATATTTCTTTTATACCAATCGAGTAAACATAAAAGGCATTGTACCATGGGATTATTAATTGCAAGGTACAATGCCTGTATTTATTTTCGTATCGTTCCCCCTGCAAGTATCACTCCAGCCTCATCATACAGCACTACTGCCTGACCCGGTGTTGCTGCTCTCTGAGGCTCTTCAAACCTTATTCTCATTACCCCGTCAGCAGCTGTTGCAACGCAGCGTGCTCCTTTGTGGGCATATCTTATCTTGGCAATACAGCTAAGCTCGTCCAGCCTGTCCGTGCCCATATAATTAATCTCATCAGCACACAGCTCGTCACTCATAAGGTCCTCTGAATCCGACAGCACCACACGGTTATTCTTTGCATCTATGTCTGTAACAAACACAGGTCTGCCCATTGCAATTCCAAGACCCTTGCGCTGTCCAATTGTATATCTTATTATACCTTTATGTTTTCCCAGCACTTTGCCGTTACTGTCAACAAAATCACCTTTTTCCGGAAGCTTACCAACTGTCTGGGTTATGAATCTGTAATGGTCATTATCAGGAATAAAGCATATATCCTCACTATCAGGCTTGTTGGCTACATGAAGTCCAATCTCTTGTGCTATCTGTCTTACTTTTTCTTTTTCATATACGCCAAGCGGCATTATTGTCCTGGCAAGCTGCTCCTGAGTAAGCTTATACAGTACATATGACTGGTCCTTGCGGTCAAAGTCTGATTTTCTTACAGAAATTCTTCCGTTATCCAGCTTTACAAGACATGCATAATGACCAGTTGCCATTTTGTCGATTCCATTGGCATCACAATAGTCAAGAATGGCACCCCACTTGATATAGCGGTTGCACATAAGGCATGGATTTGGGGTTCTGCCCTTTTGATATTCACTGATAAAATCATTAATTACCCTTTGTCTGAATTCATTTCTCACATCAAGCACCACATGGGGTATATGAAGCATATCACATATTCTGCGGGCTTCTATGGCTATTGGCTGCTTAGCGGCACTGCCTTCTCCATACACCACCATGGTAACGCCTGTTATATCATAGCCTTCCTTCTGCAAAAGATATGCTGTTACAGTGGAGTCCACACCACCTGACATTCCAACGGCTATTTTTTCCATAATTCATTTCCTCAATTCGTTAATATTATATTTCAATCTGGATATTACATAATCAGCCTGCTGCATCGTGACAGTTGAATCAATGGTCATGCGAATGGAGCCGTTAATATATTCCGGTGGGCAGTTAACTGACCTTAATACATGGGACGGCTCTTTGTTGGCGGCTGAACAGGCAGAGCCTGAAGAGGCGTCAATTCCATCCATATCAAGAAGCACCAGCAATGAGCCTGCATCAATTCCTTTTATTCCTATATTAATATTATTTGCCAGCCTGCTTTCTATGCTTCCATTAACATGTACATCCCTGATTTCGCTCTGTATTCTTCCAAGCATATAGCCCTGAAGCTTTCGTTCATATTCCATTGTATACCTGATTCTCTGGCAGGCATATTGAGCTGCCACTGTCATGCCCACAATTCCCGGAACATTCTCTGTACCGGAGCGCATTCCCATCTCCTGTCCGCCTCCATATATCATAGGAAAAGGCCCAACTCCCTTTCTTATATATAAAAAACCGCAGCCCTTGGGACCTCTGAATTTATGTGCTGATACACTTAGCATATCAACGCACAGCTCATCCACATTAACCGGAATATGTCCAAAGGCCTGCACTGCATCTGTATGAAACAATATATCATATTCCCTTGCAATATGTCCAATATCTTTTATAGGCTCAATAGTTCCTATTTCATTATTGGCTGTCATTATTGATATGAATCCGGTGTCCCTTTTCAGTGCTCTTTTTACATTATTGGGATTAATTATGCCGTCCCTGCCTGGAAGAATATAGTCAACCCGCCCTCCGTGACCGCTGTATTCCCTAAATGGCATAAGTACAGCCTTGTGCTCAATGGCTGAGGTAATGCAGTGTTTGTTCTGTTCAAAGCCAATATGACACGCCCAGTTGTCTGACTCAGTGCCTCCGGATGTGAAAAATATTTCCTCTGCCGATGCGCCTATAAGCTGTGCAATTTTCTCCCTGCAGTTATCCAGTGTTTTTCTGACCCGCTTGGAATCTGAATATGCTGCTGACGGGTTATAGCTGTCTTTTATATAATACTGCCTCATTGCCTCTGCACTGGCCGGAAGCAGCGGAGTGGTTGCTGCATTATCAAGATATACCTTCATACTCTTCTCCTCATTCTTTTCTATAATATCTTATGCAGCCAGTGAATAAAATGATAAAAAGACTTCAGAGTCATTTATGAAAAAAAACAATTTTTTAAAGGGGGCTTTTATACTTACTGCTGCGGGTGTTATTACAAGAATCCTGGGCTTCATATTCAGAGTATATCTTTCCAGAACAATAGGTTCTCAGGGTGTTGGTCTGTACCAGCTTGTTCTTCCCATATCCGCCATATGCTATGGTGCGGGTATCGCCGGTCTTGAGGTGTCCGTATCCCGTTTTACTGCCCTGTACCAGTCCAGTGGACGCTACAAAGCCTCCATTGTTAACGCAATAATGTGCACCTGCATATCCCTTTCCTTAAGTATACTTTCCTGTGTGATTGTTAACATTTTCTCCGGACAGATTGCCAGGTATATATTTCACAATTATGCCTGCAGACCTTTAATATGCATACTTTCATATTCCATACCCTTTTCCTGTATTCATGCCATGATAAGCAGCTACTATATTGGTAAGGAGCAAGCCAGTGTCCCTGCTGTTTCTCAGCTGTTTGAACAGCTGGTACGAATATGCAGTGTCGCCGTAATTGTTGGAATTTATAAGGAACAGGGACGAATTCTTGACGCTTCTGTGGGAATTAAAGGACTTTTGGCAGGAGAAATCGGCTCATCAATACTGTGTGTATCAATAATTGCTCTTAAGAAAAAAAGACTGCCACATATTCTTGCCTCAGGTCAGCGGATTGAAATTCATACAATGCTTAAGGATATTATGTCAACCTCTGCGCCTGTATCCATGAACAGGCTTATGCTTCACATAATGCAAAGTGTTGAAATAGCACTGATTCCCCTGATGCTGCAGATGTATGGCTATTCCTATAATGCTGCACTGTCACTTTTGGGAATAGTTGCAGGAATGGCACTGCCAGTTATACTTTTCCCTTCCACTCTTACCAATGCCATATCCCAGATGCTTTTACCGGATGTATCCAAGCTGCAGGATAATCCCTCTATGCTAAAAAAAAGAGGCCATCAGGCCTTCTGTTTTTCAAGTATATTTGGAATTATCTGTATTCTGGTGCTTATATTAGCAGGGGCACCTCTTGCTGCATTAATTTTTCATGAAAAACAGCTTGCACGATTCATACGCCTGATTGCGTGGGTCTGCCCCTTCATATACCTTACAACAACATACAAAAGCATGCTGCACGCACTTGGGCAGACTGCCCGTGTTTTTGCCAACAACATGCTTTGTGAAATCTTTAATATGCTGTGTATAGTTCTGCTTATTCCGCGATTTGGAATAACCGCCTATACCTTCGGACTGCTAATCAGTCAAATAATTAATTCTATACTTAACATTACTCATTACAATCACTATGTTAAAAAGGCCGTCAAAAAAAGCTAACCCAAAACCTGTTCAATCTTAAGCTCAGGCTCTGCAATTAAATTAACAGGCTTACCACTTGAGGTAATGACAAGAGGCTTTGAGCCTTTTTGTCTGTTAATCAGTACAATCTCCGCAGTCTCGCCATTATTAAGGCGCACTCTGGAATGAAGATAAGAATCTACAATATTCTGAAGAAATACCAGCAGATATTTGGTCTCATATATGTCAAAGCCTGTTTCCTCAAACTGTGCAATTACATCAAATGGACATACCGGTCCGCGATATACCCTGTTGGCGGTCATTGCCTCATACACATCTGCAATTGCAACCACCTTGGCAAAATCGTCGATTTTATCACCTGTCAGCTTAAAGGGATATCCGGTTCCATTACAGCGTTCATGATGCATAATTGCACAGTTAAGAATTCTCTCATCCAAATCCAGCTCACGAAGAAGCTTATAGCCATAGATTGGGTGCAGCTGCATAATTGAATATTCCTTTTCATCCAGTCGTGAAGGCTTATCCAGAACACTTTTGGGAATCATCAGCTTGCCAATATCATGAAACAATCCGCAGGCATTAAGCAGCTTTACCTTATCCTCTGACCATCCAAGCCACTTGCCAAGTAAGGACGCAATCATTCCTACATTCATACTGTGCATATAGGTAGTATCAGAATATGTATGCATGGAAAAAAGCATGCCTATCATATCATGTCCATTTCCCTGTTCAAAAAGCTTCCAGCTTTCACTAACAACATTGGTAATATCCTCATTACTGATATTCTTATTCACAATATCTGCAAATGAGTTATTAAGGCTGTCCTTAACAGAGGTATAATTCTTGTTAAACTTCTCAAAATACTTTTTGGCTTCAACATTAACAGGAGTCTCTACAATCTCATCCTGAATAAGAAGTCCGTCAATTCCCAATTCTGTAAGGTGTCTGATAATCGGCCCCGTTAGAACTACACCCTCTGGAATAACCATCAGTCCAGAGCTTGTATATACATCCCGTCCTACTATCATGCCTTCCTTAAGGTCAAACAGCAATACATTTCTCAATACCCATCACCTCATTACATAACCAGCTGTCTAAGGTCCTCAACTGTGTTGTATATTATATCTGCTCCCGCATTTGTAAGCTCCTCAACACTACCATAACCATAGGCAACTCCCGCACTGTCAATATGGTTAAGCTTAGCCCCGTTTATATCATGCATTCTGTCACCAATCATAAGGGTTTCTTCTCTTTTAAGAGAAAATTTGGTTAATGCATGGTCAATTATCATGGACTTGGCACTGTTATTCTCATCCATTGCGCTTCCTGATACATATTCAAAATACTTAATCAGGTCGAATTTCTCAAGTATTCTTACAGAGTACTCTGTAGGCTTAGAGGTCGCAACAAACAGCCTTAAGCCATGGCTCTTAAGTGTATCAAGAACCTCAGGTATTCCATTATACACCTCATTTTCAAAGAGGCCTCTTACTCCAAAATACTCCCGGTAATACCCAAGCGCCTTCAGTGATTCCGCCTCATTAAATCCATAAAAATCCCTGAAGGAATCCAGCAGCGGCGGTCCAATAAACTTATACAGACTCGTTCTGTCCGTTTCCTTAATACCAAAGCGTTCAAGTGCATACATAACTGAATTGGTAATTCCGATTCCGGGGTCTGTCAACGTTCCATCCAGGTCAAACAAAAGATTGGTATACTGCATATCTCACTCTCCATTTATAAAATATATGGTGTACTCTGATACACGTAATAATCCAACCAGTTGGAATACAGACAGTTAGACGTGGCTCTCCATGTAAGTTCAGGTCTGATAGATGGATCATCATTGGTATAATAATTAATTGGAATATCAGGATTAAGTCCTTTATCCATATCTCTTCTATATTCTGTATCAAGTGTCATCCTGTCATATTCAAGATGTCCAAGCACAAATATCTGCTTGCCATCTCTGGTCATAACAAGTAAGTCTCCTGCGTCCTCTGACTGTGCAAGCACCACCAGTTCAGGACATTTGCGAATATCCTCAGGAGATGAAGCTGTATGTCTTGAATGAGGTGCAACAAACACATCATCAAAGCCTCTCACAAGAGGAATCTTACGATTAAGTACTCTATGAGTATATATCCCTGAAAGCTTCTTTTCAAGCCATATTTTGTGCACTCCAAAATGATAATAAAGCCCTGCCTGTGCTCCCCAGCAAATATGAAATGTAGATGTAACATTAGTCTTAGTCCAATTCATAATCTGTGTAAGCTCAGGCCAGTAATCCACCTCTTCAAAATCAAGGTGCTCAATTGGTGCTCCCGTAATTATCATTCCATCAAACTTACGGCTCTTAACCTCGTCAAAGGTTACATAGAACTGATTGAGATGCGATGCTGCTGTATGTGTTGACGTATAGGTTGCCATCTGTAAAAAGGTTATATTAATCTGCAATGGTGTGTTGGATAATGCTCTTAATAGCTGAACCTCTGTCTCTTCCTTAAGTGGCATGAGATTAAGTATAAGTATCTCAAGTGGTCTTATGTCCTGTGAAAGTGCTCTGTCCTCATCCATAACAAATATATTTTCATTTTCAAGTACTGCCTTTGCAGGCAAATCATTCTGTGTTCTGATAGGCATTATCTATTCAGTCCTTTCTGAAAGCTTAAGGAAATCTTCTTCTGAAAGAATTGGAATTCCCAGCTCTTTAGCTTTTTTATTCTTAGAGGAATTGCTTGCTGTATCATTATTAATCAGGTAATCAGTCTTGGCAGATACTGAACCGGTAGTCTTACCGCCCTGCTTTTCAATATAATCCTTAAGCTCATCTCTGTTAGCAAAATGATTAACTGAACCAGTTATAACAAAGCTCTTCCCCGCAATTGGTGATTCAGTGTTGCGTTCCTCTCTCTTAAGTCTTAGCTCACTAATCAGCTCAAAATACTGTGCGTTCTTGTTCTCATCAGCAAAATATCTGGTAAATGCTCCTGCAAGAACATCTCCAATTCCTTCTATAAGCACAAGTTCCTCTTCTGTAACCATTGACAGCCTGACAGGGTCCTCATCAAGCTGGCGGCATATCAGTCTTGCATTGGCAAGTCCAATTCCAGCAATTCCCAGACCAAAAACCACCCTTGCAAGCTCTGTGTCTCTCGACTGCTCTACAGACTGTATTATATTATCATAGGACTTTTCGCCAAAGCCCTCCATACTTACTATTTCTTCACGATATCTGTCCAAATGATATAAATCAGTATAGTTCTTAATAAAGCCATGGTCAATGAATTTCTCCAGTGTCTGTTCTGAAATACCATCAATATTCATTGCATTACGAGCCGCAAAATGCTCAAAGCTTTTAACATGCTTGGCCTGACATTGCGGATTGGTACAATACAGCGCCTCGGCTCCTGCACTCTGCTGAATTTTTGTTGGTCCTGCACATACCGGACAGACCTGCGGAATCACAAGTGTATCACTTCCCGTAAGATTTTCTGCAATCTGTGGAATAATCATATTCGCCTTGTATACGGCTATTGTATCTCCAATTCCAAGCTTTAATTCCCGCACTATACTTACATTATGAACACTTGCGCGGCTCACTGTTGTTCCCTCAAGCTCAACTGGGTCAAATACTGCTACAGGGTTAATAAGACCTGTTCTTGAGGCACTCCATTCCACCTCACGAAGAGTTGTCTGGGCGGTCTCATCTGCCCATTTAAAAGCAATTGCATTACGTGGGAACTTGGCTGTAGCTCCAAGCGAATCTCCATATGCAATATCATCATACAAAAGAACAAGCCCATCTGATGGGAAATCATTATTCTTAATGGTATCAGCAAACCACCGTACATTATCAGCCATGCTGCTTCCTGTAACTATTCTTCTTGGGACCACCTCAAAGCCCTGAGCCTCCAGCCATTCAAACTGCTTTTCTCTGGAATTATTAAAGTCCACTCCATCTGCCTTAATAAGTGCAAAGGCCAGCAGTCTTACATTTCTCTGTGCTGTAATCTCATTATTAAGCTGTCTTACTGAACCACTGCATAGATTACGGGGATTCTTATATCTGTCTGCCTCATTATCTATTCCGGCATTAATTGCCTCAAAATCCGAATAAGTAATAATAGCCTCACCTCTAAGAATCAGATTGCCCTTGTACGGAATCCTAAGCGGTATGTTCTTAAATACTCTTGCATTGGGAGTGATAACCTCTCCAACATATCCATTACCTCTTGTTACAGCTTTAACAAGTTCCCCATTATCATAGGTCAGCACAACTGTCAGTCCGTCCAGCTTCCATGACAGCACACAGCTGTGTTCTCCTGCAAAATCAGCTAATGTCTCAACCGACTTGGTCTTATCCAGTGACAGCATAGGCTTCTCATGGGTCTCCTTAGGAAGCTCACTTAGGGTCTCATAACCAACTCTGTTAGTAGGGCTGTCAGACATTCTTATTCCTGTCTCAGCCTCAAGTGCAGTAAGCTCATCATACAGTCTGTCATATTCATAATTGCTCATAACCTCATCTGTACCTGAATAATATACCCTTGCAGCCTCATTAAGCTGCTTAACTAATTCTTTAATTCTCTCTGATTTGTCCATATTCATCTCTGCCTTAACATATTCTTAAGCTCATTAAGCCTGTCTCCTGTTATCTCACACATTTCTCCACAGTGAAGACCCTTAAGCGTTATATTCATTATTCTTATTCTTTTCAGGTTAACAACTTTATATCCACAATATCCACACATTCGTCTAATCTGTCGGTTCATTCCCTGAATTATGGTTATTTTGAAATTATGTTCATCCACCCATGTAGTCTGACACCTGGCTGTAATAACCTTCTTTCCGGTTGCTCCATTGGTAATAGGAACACCATTCTCAAGCTTATGTAAAAAAGCTTCTGTAACCACAATATCTGTTGTAACAAGATACTCCTTCTCGTGACCATTGGCTGCTTTAAGAATTGAATTCATAAGCTCTCCATCATTAGTCAGGAGCATAAGCCCCTCTGAATCCTTATCAAGCCTTCCAACCGGGTATACTCTTACGTTGGTTGTAATCAGACTGCCAATTCCCATTCCCTGCTCATCTGACAGCGAGCTTATATATCCAGCAGGCTTATATAGAGCGTATACTTTCCGCTCATGTGTATTCATAGCTACAGACTGTCCATTAACTGTTACCTGCTGGGTGGTACACACCTTCGTTCCGTTACCGGCAATTATACCATCAACCATAACAGCACCTGATTCCACAAGCCTGTCTGCCTCTCTTCTGGAGCAAAAGCCTGCACTGCTGAGATACTTATTAATTCTTATGCCATTATCCGATATCCTGTCATCCATAGCTTATTCTCCGCATATCATTTTATCAGATATATTTTATCATAAAATCCCGTTCTGTGAAACAAGATAATTTTACAATTGAATTTACCGGTAAAATATTGTATTATAATCTTTGCGTGCACTTGTAGCTCAGTGGATAGAGCACCGGTTTCCGGAACCGGGTTGTCGGGGGTTCGAGTCCCTTCAGGTGCGCTATATTTACAGAAATGGCATAGTCGATATCCTCGACTATGCCATTTTACTATGAGAACATGATTTCAACCCTTTGTGCGCCTGTTCCCACCTTAACCGCATCCTTTAGAGTCTCAGCAGCTTTAATAACATTCTCATCATATTGGGAAAAAGTAATTGTTATTGATATAATCTCACTATTATTTATATCCCCCAATACTACATCAATAGAATATCTTACATCAGTAACCGCCGAGCCTATAAGCTCGGCAGTGTGCTTCTCCACATTAGAAGCAATGTTTTTCCTAAGAGTCTCCTCATCCATACTGGTTGTCTCTGTATAATATGGGGTCGTACTGTATTCTGTCTTTTGCTTAACTCTTCCACAGCCTGTTATAAATAATAATACAGCTGCAATCATCAAAAATCGTTTCATTATCTCACCCTATAAAAATAGAGACAGAGTCCCACAGTAATATGCGGGTCTCTATCTCTATAAGCATTTATATCCTATACAATTCCCTGAGCCTTCATAGCTTCAGCAACCTTTAAGAATCCGGCAATATTAGCTCCGGCAACATAGTTGCCTTCCATACCGTACTTCTTAGAAGCGTCATCAAGATTATGGAAAATATTAACCATAATATTCTGAAGCTTAGCATCAACCTCTTCAAAGGTCCAGCTGAGTCTCTCAGAATTCTGGCTCATCTCAAGAGCTGATGTAGCAACACCACCTGCATTAGATGCTTTACCAGGACAGAACAGAATTCCGTTCTTCTGGAGATATTCAGTAGCCTCAAGAGTTGTAGGCATGTTAGCACCCTCTGCAACTGCAAAGCAGCCATTAGCAACAAGTGCTTTTGCATCCTCAAGTCCAAGTTCGTTCTGTGTAGCACATGGAAGAGCAACATCACATTTAACTGTCCATACGCCCTTGCCTTCGTGATACTGAGCTGATGGTCTCATTGCTGCATATTCTGTGAGACGGGCTCTCTTAACTTCCTTAACTTCCTTAAGTACTGCAACATCAATTCCTTCTGGATCATATATCCAGCCTGTTGAATCTGAGCATGTAACAGGCTTGGCACCTAACTGCTGTGCCTTCTGAATAGCATATATAGCAACGTTACCGGCACCGGATACAACTACTGTCTTACCAGCGATATCCTTGCCATTACACTTTAACATCTCTTTTGTGAGATATAAAAGACCATATCCTGTAGCCTCTGTTCTTGCAAGTGAGCCACCATATGTAAGTCCCTTTCCTGTAAGAACTCCTTCGTAAAGATTACGAATTCTCTTGTACTGGCCATACATAAAGCCAATCTCACGTCCGCCTACACCGATATCACCAGCTGGAACATCAGTATCAGCACCAATGTGCTTGCAAAGCTCTGTCATAAAGCTCTGGCAGAATGCCATAACCTCTCTGTCTGACTTGCCCTTAGGATCAAAATCAGAACCACCCTTGCCGCCGCCAATTGGAAGGCCTGTAAGTGAATTCTTGAAAATCTGCTCAAATCCTAAGAATTTGATAATACCAAGGTTAACTGATGGATGGAATCTTAATCCTCCCTTGTATGGTCCGATTGCACTGTTAAACTGTACACGGAAACCATTGTTAACCTGAACCTGTCCATTATCATCTACCCATGGAACACGGAATAAGATAACTCTTTCAGGTGTTACGAGTCTTTCAAGTAACGCATTCTTGCGGTACTCCTCTTCATGTGCCTCAATAACAGGACGAAGTGACTCTAATACTTCTTTTGCTGCCTGATGAAATTCAGGCTGAGCTGGGTTCTTAGCAACGACCATGGCTAAGACATCATCAACATATGACATAGAAATGTCCTCCTTAAATTGAAATATCACTTTCATTTATCGCGATATCGTATCGTAATAAACTTCTACAGCTACTGTAGCAGTTAATCACGCTGCTGCAATCTCACTTATTATAATAAAGTTTTGTCAAACCCGCAATATTTTTTTCAAAATAAAGAACGTTCTTAATTATCTAATGAATAATCTCTTAATGGGTTAATATTGTTAAACATTTTAACCGTCCTTTTAAAGGTGTCATAATAATAGACATTATCAGACAGCACCTCCTCATCCTCAACGGCAGAAGAATTGGTGTCCTTTACCATATTAAGCAACGCATCTACTGTGATTCTATCATTGTCCGGCACAAGAATAACCTCATGTATGCTGCTTGGCAGAATATAGAAGCTGCCATGCTCGCTGGCGAAATCCTCTAAGAGCTCTTCATACAAAAGTGCTGCTGCACCAAATAATCTATTCTCATTGGTAAGAACATACATATCCATGGTTGGCTCATCTCTAAGCTCTTCCATAAGCTCCCTGTTCTGTTCATCAAAAGGATATCCGGAGCTCATTAAGCTTAAAAGCATGTCTCTCAAATTAACTATCATTGCAGGACTTATTACCGGACCATTACACATTGCAGCCTCATAAAGCTCCTCCTCTGTAATCTCCCATCTGGCAATATGTGAATTATATATCAATGTTGTTGCCATCCTGTCTTCCATACTATCCAGACAGCAATAATATACAATGGACAAATCATAAAATGACCTGTGTGGTATTTTCTCCAACAGCTCTCTGTTCCTGCCTGTATTAACAAGTCTGCATATAATCCTTGGACATATAAAGCTGTAATCTTGAAATTCCTCTACTGAAAATCCCAGCTTTACCTGATTGCGATTATCCAGCTCCACTATTTCACTGACTATTTCATCAATGTTCTTTCCATCTAACAGGTCCGAATAAAAGCCTTCAAGATATATAGTTGGTGAAACATTGCTGTCAGCCCTTCTGATTATTATTGCATCATGCTTATTGCCATTATTTTTAATAATACTTTCAATTTCCACCACGGCATAATCATGGCATATTTCTTCAACTCCCTTTTTAACCTCAGTTATAAAATTTGTGTAATTCATATAGTAATCCTTTCTTATATCAACCTCGGCAGGCTAAAGGATTATACTCTTAAAAAATGGAATAAATGATAAACGAATAAAAATAATAAGAATAAATACCGGGCCGCATAGATACGACCCGGATATAATCATATAACTAATTAAACACGTGATAAATACTCGCCGGTTCTTGTATCAATCTTAATCTTATCTCCAAGATTAACAAAAAGTGGTACATATACCTGAGCACCTGTCTCAACAACAGCTGGCTTGGTAGCACCTGTAGCTGTATCGCCTTTAACACCAGGCTCTGTCTCTGTAATCTCAAGCTCTGCGAACATAGGAGGTTCAACTGCAAATACCTCTCCCTGATATGATGAAAGCTTACACATATCGTTCTCTTTAACGAACTTAAGTGAATCTCCAACATTGTCTGCTGTAAGCTGAATCTGCTCATAATTCTCTGTATTCATGAAGAAGAAGAAATCTGCATCTGAATAAAGATACTGATATTCTGACTTATCAATGTGTGCAAGCTGGAATTTCTCAGTTGGTCTGAAAGATTTCTCGATTACACCACCATTCTTAATATTCTTTAAC
>CAYTWF010000067.1:0-14482 GCA_964441705.1 uncultured Butyrivibrio sp. | reverse complement strand
CCCTTCTGTACGAAAAACAAATCAAAATACTTCTTGACTATTTACCAAATTGCTTACAGCATTAAGCATACCTTTTTATAACGTCAAATAACTCCTGCGGATTAATTGGCTTGGACAGATGATAGTTCATTCCCGCGTCAAAGGTTCTTTTTTGTTCCTCCGTAAATGCATCTGCTGTCATTGCAATTATAGGCACTGACGGTGCATCCTCCCGGTCAAGTCCTCGTATGGTTCTTGTAGCCTCCAGCCCATCCATAACCGGCATTCTTACATCCATAAGAATTATCCTGTAATATCCAGGTTCTGATACTGCAAACAGGTCAACTGCTTCCTGTCCATTTACAGCCACTGTAACAATACAGCCCTTACTCTCTAAAAGCTTTTTGGCAACAAGTACATTCATTGTATTGTCTTCAACCAAAAGTATCCGAAGCTTATTAAGAGAAATTTCTTCATGAGTCTTCTGCCTGTCTTTTGACGGTTTCTCTGCCTTATCAATGTACAATCTTACCTTATATTCCGTTCCGATTCCCTGTCTGCTTCTTACTGCAATATTGCCTCCCATAGCCTCAATGAGACTTTTAACAATTGGAAGTCCAAGACCTGTTCCAGTGCTGAAATCGCCTTCGTAATTTTTTTCCTGTCTGAATGGTACAAACAAATCCTTAAGGAAATCACTGCTCATACCTATTCCATTATCTTTGACGGTAAAACATGTAACCACCTTATTGTCTGTATCCTTTTCCTCATATGCTGTAAATACAACATGTCCACCATTGTGGGTGAATTTGGCAGCATTGGACAAAAGATTAAAAAATATCTGGTTAAGTCTAAGCTTATCAATGTAAATATATTCTGATGATAAATTCAAATCCATATCAAACTTAATGTTCTTCTGTTCCATAAGCGGTCTGATAATAGAATCTACAGATTCTGTGAATTCGCCCGCACTATATACCTCTGGATTAAGCGTAAATTCTCCACTTTCTATTTTGCTCAAATCCAAGATATCATTAATAAGACCAAGTAGAAATTCACTTGAAAAATCAATATTGTTCAGATATTCCCGAATTGTATTGATATCTTTCTCATCTTTGGCAAGTCTTGTCATACCAATGATAGCATTCATTGGGGTTCTAATATCATGGCTCATTCTGGAAAGGAATTCTGTCTTAGCCTTGGTCTCCTGCTTGCTCTTCATCTCCTCTTCCATACTTGCATAGGTACTGTATACCTTTATAAAATCCCCATCCCTGAATTCAACAGAGGATGAAAGACGTATCCACATATATGAACCGTCACCCTTCTGTGCTCTGCAGTTAAGAGTAATATAATCCTCTCCTCCTATAACCTCATTAATCTTACCGGCTACCTTAGGACGGTCATCAGGATGAATTCCATTCATGAAATTGCCACCATTACGGCTCTCTCTGTTCTCTCTGTCATCCTCAAGCAGACGATAATAGCCGTCATTCATAAATACCTGTGATACCCTGCCCGCTTTAACCTCAAATACCCCTATTCCAGCCGGAATAGCATTAATGAGTATGTCTTTTTCCTTAAGCTTGTCATCCTCTCTACGATGTAGCTCAAAAAGATGTATCTGACGCTTAGCCGACATAAATACAGTTATTGAACTTATTACATATATTACAATTGAATTGGATATATCAAGAGATAAGATATCACCCTGAGGCTTATAGATTCTGGCACAGATTATAAAAGAAGCCATAAACAGTCCGTTAAAGCCAATTACTCTCCACGGATTGTCAATTACAAATAATGGAACTATCAGTAATGCAAGTAGAAATGTTGTTGCATTAGTTGTTGTACCCATAATGGTACCCATATAAATTGTCAGTGCCATAATTGCTGCCATGAACAAATAGAAAAAAGGCAGAACCAGCACCGGTTTTTCAGGCAGCAGCTTTCTTGCAATAATAAGCATAATACCAAAAAACAGAGCCAGCAGAAGGTATGCAAGGGTCAGCTTTAACACACCAATTCCAGGCAGACTCAAAATCAAAAGAGCCAGTCCTATAATTGTTCCTATTATGCTGACACTCTGAAGCATTCTAATATCATGTTGGATAATTTCATTCTGGTATTCCTTCAGTCTGTCTCTAAATCTAAGTGCACTACGTAATCGTCTTCTATCAAACATCATAATTAATCTCCCCTATTAATATGAACTTACATACTGCTAATTATTATCAGGCTCCAGCTTAACTAAAGTCCTTCTTCTTATTGAACCATGGTCTATAGGGAAAAGAACAATATCACCTGAACCATGCTGCAGCGCCTTACTATACTGCTTAACACTGCCTTCCTTACATATTGCATATACATCCTTCATGTTCAGCCAGTCAATCATTGCCAGCTGCTCCCAGTACAGCTTCCTGTCACCCTCTCCATGGGATATATCTGCATACACCAGCTTTACCGTTGCTGCAAGCTCTCGCTCAACCCTGCCAAGCTCTTCTGGATTCTCCACCTCAATTATCCTTACATTGCCGGGCATCAATGCTCTCATAATGCTGCTGATATTTCTATATCTGCTCATTACTATTACAGTCATTCTCTTATCAATAGAAACCAGCTCCGGCTCAACACCATACTCGCGGTACTGAGACTTTCCACCCTCTTTAGCTCTGTAAAGCGCATCATCAGCCTTCTGAAACAATTCTGCCTGTGTAACACTGCGTCGCTCATTGGATGCCATTCCAATACTTAATGTAACATATTCCGGCACGTTGATATTGGGCTTATATCTCATAAGCTGTATCAGTTCGTCCGCCTTAGCATAAGCAATGTTCATATTAGGAATATCTGTCATAAGAACACAGAATTCATCTCCTCCGACACGTCCAATAACGTCTACTTTTCTGAAATGTCCTGCAATAAGCTCTGCAACTGTCTTAATAACACAATCGCCCTCATGGTGTCCAAGTGTATCATTAACAGTCTTAAAATTATCTATATCAATTATCATCATTGCAACCAGTACACCTTCACTCATTCCAAGTATACTGTTAATCGTAAATTCCGTTGTCGCCTTATTATAAAGTCCAGTCATTGCATCAAGCTCTGACTTTGCCTTAAGCTTACGTGCCTCCATCTCAATTGACATAACACGTCTGTTGGAAAGCATAAGATTGTTAACTCTTGTAAGAACAATCTCCGGAACAAGAGGCTTAAGTATGAATTCATTAGCTCCAAGCTCAAATGCCCTTATCTGGTCAGACAGTTTCTCACTGCTGGTCATAACTACAACAGGAATATCCCTGAAAAATATTCTGTTCTTACGCTCCTCCAGTACTTCAAAGCCTGACATTCCAGGCATAACAAGGTCAAGCAGCACCAGTGAAATCTCTCCCTTGAACCTGTCTATGATATCAAGAGCCTCCTCACCATTCTTTGCCTCAATAATTTCATATCTGTCCTTGAAGATGGATTTCAGAATTGCCCTGTTCATCCTTACATCATCAACAATAAGTATCCTGTCCATCATATATACTCCCGCAAATAATACAATAGTCTGCACAATAGTTATGCTTTAGAACATAATTATAATTCTTTAACAGATTAAAGTCAATTCACAGTAAGAAAGAATACATTCAATTAACCTTATTCCTGATTTAAGTCCCACTGTGTTTTAAAATATAAATCTCTGTATTTCTTAGGAGTCATACCTGTCACCTCACGAAATTGCTGTATAAAATGACTTTGAGAAGCAAATGCCAGTCTGTGAGCTATATCGCTTAATGAATAATTACTGAATTGCAGAAGATTCTCTGCCATTTCTATTTTCTGTTGTCTTATATATGCGCTGATGGATATTCCCATCTCTTTTTTAAATAATCTTGAAAGATACCCCTGAGACACCCCTATCTCCTGTGCAACATCCTCCAGTGTAATACGTTCCTTCATATGGTTATATATGTAGTTCTTGCTCATATCTATATGCTTGGAATTCATATTATTGGCAATATATTTACGCATTTTCTTTGTAAAATCCATTACCATCTCATCATGAAGCTGTGCTACCTCCTCTACAGTATTAATATAATCCAGCTTCTGAATATAGAAATCACTTAATCTGAACGCCTGCTCTAACTCCATGCCATGCTGCTTGCACATTCTTGTCACCATTGCAGTAGTTATTACATAATGATATTTCAGATTCTTGACAGGGTCCTTTGACAGGACACCAACACCCTCCTGTTCGATAAATTTTTTCTGGTCACAGTTCTTCTTAACAGCCGTAACATCGCCCCTTGCAACTGCTATATAGAACTCGTATTCCTCCGAAAGCTTTCTGTGTTCAATTTCATCAACATCATCCCCTGATTCCCAAAACAACCATTCTGATTCATAGCTCATATTCTTCCTCCTCTTGCAAGCATGGGTCATATATAGCTGCAAGGCAGCTTATTGCGCAAACAACCAAAACCACGATTATGTGGTTCTGGTTGTCATAATTATAGCTATATTATAGAATTATTCTTCTATTTTTACAACTGAACAATTAGAAATTGTTACATCATGAGCTGTTGTTGGTGCATCTGCTATTGCTCCCATATCTATGGCAAGCAATGCCGCTGTATCTGTTGCAGAGCTCATTGTAAATTCCTGGCTGAAGGTATATGGAGCATCTGCCGTAAGTGACGGCTCGTTGTAAAAATATGATGTCCAGCTTCCACCATTCTGCTGCAGCTGTACCTTAAGCTTACGGGTTGCTGTGGAGGTTACATCAAATGTAACTCTATATCGGCATCCCTCCTCAAGCTGAATATTCTCCTGCTTAAGCTCTACATCATACGAGTTAACCCCAAGTGAATTAACTGTATACTTAATGCTGCCTGCATTTATTGCAACTACTGTATCTGGGAGCTTGTTAATTACCCATGGCTGCGCATCACCAGTCAGCTGCGGATTAACAAGAAGATTAACATTGGCAGGCTTTGGTGTTACACCTGCCGGTGCATTTGCCTCTATCTCTTCATCAGTTGCATATCTTAAAACAATATTATCAATACATACACGATGCTGTGTTGTAATACTTTTGCCGCCAAGAGCAATGTTAAAAATTGAACCATCATCAGTAGCTTCGTTCATCTTAAAGGTCTGGGTAATGGTTGTGTATTCTCCATCCTGTCCATATGCGGTAAGCTCCTTTGTCTCCTGAACATATGTAGTCCAGTCCTCGCCTCCGCCTTCGGTCTTATGCACTGCTCCATTTCTCTGGATAGAATACTGGAAGCTTCTGTCAATAGAGCTCTTAATGTCAAAGGTTAATGTATACCATTTATCTTTTTCCATAAGCACATTAGACTGTTTCAGCTGAATCTTCCATTCTGCATCGCCTGTGTTGGTAATGTCAAAATCTGCTGCGTTATCTTCGCTGATACTATCCACAACCTTACTGGCACCTGCCGAGCTGTCTACAAATGTCTCAAAGCCCGAAAATCCGGCATTAAATGAACCATTTTTAATCATGGTATCTTCATCTATTCTTACATTGTCAAGATACATAGTTCCCTTTGTTCCAAGGTAAAATACGATATTCTTATCCGCAAGGGTCGCTGGTGTTGTAAATTTGAAGCTGTAATTCTTCTTGTCAGCTGTAAGGTTTGCAATAAATTCCTGCCCTGCTACCTTAAGCTTAATTGATTTAGGTGCGTCTGCCTGTGCATCAAAGCTTACAACGTAGTGTGCTTCACTTCCAAGTGCAAGGTCTGACTGTCCAATTGTGAAATCCTCAGATGCCTTGTCCTGTGACACAACAAGCTTAAAGCGTCTTCCATCCTCCAGGTCTGTAACCGATACCTGTCCGGCTGCATTATTGACTATTGTCCAGCTTCCAAGACGGCCTGTTCCCTCCTGGAAAGCACCGTTATACACATAATTACCATCTGCCAGAACCACCTTTGTATCCGGTGCATCTGACTGCGCTGTCTTTTCAATTCTTACATTAGTAATATGTACCGCTGCAGTAGATGCTGTATTACCAAGGTTAAATTCAACACGTCCATTGGCATCGTCCTTATCTGTCATAGTAAAGGAATATGAAAAGCTCTGCTTCGTTGTTGTAAGTGCAACCGCAGTATCTGCAAGGTAACGATTATAGCCACGGTCTGGTGCTGACACATCTACCTTCATAGACCTTGAAGCGTCTGCATAAGCATCAAAGCTAAGCTTATAGGTTCCACCCTTTTTAAGTGAGATATCAGGCTGTACAAGCTGTACGCTATAATCCACTGTTCCGTTATCAGCTGCAGTTATCACTATTTCATTATTCTTAATCTCTGCTTCAGCCTCACCACCAAGTGTAGTAAGGAATTTCCAGCCATCATCATCAGTCAGGCTTTCAGCCTCTGCAAATGTGGAGTTAAGAACATAGTTGCCTGTAGCATCAGGGTCACGAAGAATTACCTCTTTAATTGGTTTGGTTACATTCTCATCATAGCTGTCCTTCTGATATGCTCTTACATAATCAATATAAAATGCCTGGCTGTTAACATCTGTAGTATCATCAGGATTGCCTGGCCAGTTACCACCAACTGCAAGATTAAGAATCATGTAGAACTGCTGGTCAAATGGCGCCGGATAGGTTATCTCTCCCTGATTTTCTGTTGCTGAATACCAGTCATTCTCTGTATGCATAAGCTTACCGTCTACATACCAGTTAAGTCTTCCCGGTAACCATTCCAGGTCAAATACATGATACTCTTCTGAAAAATTTCCATCAGTCAGCTCATACTTGCCCTGGCTTTCACTGTGTGGATTGCCATAATGAATTGTTCCGTATGCTGTATCAGTATCATTTCCAAGAACCTCCATAATGTCAATTTCACCACATCGTGGCCACTGTCCATATGTGTTCTCATCTGTTGGCATCATCCAGAATGCAGGTAAAAATCCCTGTCCTGCAGGTACTTTTACTCTTGCCTCATATATTCCATACTTAAAATCATGCTTACCCTGTGTATTAACACGTCCAGAGGTATATGTAGCTTCCTTGCCCTCACCAGTCTGAATTGGCTTCAATACAAGCTTGCCATCCTCAACATATATATTGTCATCTGAATCTACATATGCCTGTAATTCATTATTAACCCAGCCAGGATTATGTGTCTCAACATTCCAGTCATCTCTGTTAAGCTCAGTTCCTTCAAATTCATCTTCCCATACCTGACTGTAGCCTTCAAAGGATAAGTCCGCAGGGGTGTACGCAATAGTAACTCCAAGCTTAATATCCTTACCATTAACCTTAATTGTCTTGGCTGCCGTCTGTGTCTTCTGCTGTACCGTGGTATCCTGCTGTGCCGCTTTAACTGACATAATGCCTGTTAAAGGAATAGCTGTTCCTGCCAATGCTATTACAAGAGCAGCTGACAGTAATACTTTCACCTTTTTCTTACGCACAGCAAAAACAATTCCCCCGATTCCTGCTGCCGCCATTATTAACCATATTATTGTTCTTCCAACATCTCCTGCATTAACATCCCCCGATGCTCCTGTAGTATTCTTGATTTTGAAAAGACTGATTTCAACCTTTGTCTCATCATTTCTTCCAACAAATTCAATTGTCTTTTCCCATTTGCCGGTCTTACCATCCTCTGTCTTATAGCCCTGTGGTATATCCACGGAAACCTTGACATCAGATATATCAGAACCGCTCTGATTGTGGACGATTATACTCTCCTTAATTGTATCGTCCCCAGAATATGTCTCCTTGTCTGTATCTACAGACACCCAGACATCTGTATTTGCACCATCCTGTGCCATTACCGGCATAACTACCGATATTAACGCAAAAGCAACTGCAAATACACCAAAAAATTTTTTGATATTTTTCATATTGTCCTTCCCTTTCCTATATGTTTTATCTTTAACAGATGCATATATTGTATGTCAGTCAGGGGGATTGGTATATAAAATCGATTGTCAAAATATCAGATTTATGACATAAAAAAATCGGTCAGTTGATTACTGACCGATTAAGGTTAAGCAGGGTACGGGAATCGAACCCGCCTCTCAAGCTTGGGAAGCTGGCGTACTACCGATGTACTAACCCTGCAGAAAGGTATATTCCTAATGAGGAAAACAACCTTTTCATATTGTAGCACTTAGTTATAATTAATTCAATTGTGAAATTACATTTAAATCAATACTCAAGGCTATTGTAATTCATAAGAAAATACTTCATTCCCATAATAACAAACCCCTGTTCATTTCTCCATGGCTTACCTGTTCCATTTACAATAATAATTTTCTTAAAGGAGTCATCAATACTTTTCAGAGATTTTAGTTCCTGTTCCTGTTTTTCCTTACTGCTCATATCATATGCAACCTGAATATAATATCTTTGACTACTCTGGTTAACCACAAAATCAACCTCCAGCTGTTTTCGAATTCTTTGCCCATCCTTGTTATTCTCGTTTATCTCCACAACGCCAACATCAACATTATATCCTCTGGTCAGTAATTCATTATATACAATGTTTTCTATAATATGTGTTGGCTCAAGCTGACGAAAATTCAGCCTTGCATTACGAAGTCCTAAATCAGTATAATAATACTTTTGATTAGCACCTATATATTTTCTTCCTTTAATGTCATATCGGCCTGACTTTGCAATCAAAAATGACTCTATTAAAAAATCAATATGTTTTGAAATTGTTTTGTTAGTATATGTTGTTTTTCTTTCACTTGCAAATGTATTGGATATTCTGGTTGGATTGGTTGGTGAGCCAATCGACGAAGCAAGTACATCAACCAGTGTATTTATTTCATCCACATTTTGTATTTTATTACGTTCTATTACATCCTTTAAATAAACATTTTCAAATATATTCTTTAGATAATCTGATTTTTGTCTCTCTGTAGTCAGTCCGCTTACAACAGGTAATCCTCCATATGTCATATAATCATTCCATGCATCATCATACTCTCCGTCATACGCTGAATAAAATTCGTGAAATGTAAGTGGATAAACTCGAACCTCATCTCCTCTGCCTCTAAATTCGGTAACAATATCACTGGAAAGAAACCTTGAGTTACTCCCCGTCACGTACACATCAACATTATCAATACGCAGCAAGCTATTTAATACTTCTTCAAATCTCTCCATGAATTGAACTTCATCAAGAAGGACATAATAGTTGCTCTCATCAATTAAGCAATTTCTAATGTATTTATAGCATTCTTTGGGATTCCGTAATTCTTCATTCTCAATACCATCAAGCGCAATTTCAATAATATGGTCTTTTGCAATACCCTCTGATAATAGATGTGATTTAAAAATGTGAAACAACAGATATGATTTCCCGCATCTTCTGATTCCCGTTATCACTTTTATCATTCCATTATTTTTTTTCTCAATAAGCTGGTTTAAATATGCATCTCGATTAATCTCCATACTCATTCCTCCAAATTGCGCATATGCGCATTTTTTAGTAATGATATTGTATCATTATTATTATTAAAATGCAAATTCTATCATTACAAACAAATTTTTTTATCTGGTTCCATCTTGATATGCCTGGTAGTCCACTCCTGCCTTCTGTGCCTGCACCATCTGGTCCTTCCGTTCTATTGGATACACCCGGTTGCCCTTTTTGAACCTGGCACCGGTCTGCTTGAATCGAAATGACACATCATATTTTACGCATTGCTCCATTGTCTCAAGAATCCACGCAAAATCACAGACTCTGGCATTATCACCTGACTCGCCTCCGCAGATTACCTGCTCAATCTGACCTGTGGCAAGATATTTTTCTATATTAATGGACTCAAGCATTGGTTCATGAATAATTGCCTTATGCCTGATTGGGGCATCAAGAAAAATCGGGAGTCTGTAATCCGCCCGATTCTGATTCTCACAGGTACACATAATTGTTACGTTCTCATAGCCCTCTCCCCAGTCGCTGGGAATGCACTCCATAAAGCGGTCGATTCTCTTAGTGATAATTACAAAGCTTAAATCAGAACGCTGTTTCATCATCTGCCATGCTTCAGGACGCCATTGGTCTGCCTCTTTGATAAAAAAATCCGATGTCATGCAGGTATACACCGGTTCGGTCTCAGGTAAAAGCTTATATTCCCTGCGTCTGTTCCTTTTAACCGGCATATCAAAGCTGGCAGTTTTCGTCACAATGCTGCTGTTCTTGCCAAACTCTGCATCTCTTCTGTATACATAACAGTTGTAGCAGCCCGGACTTATTTTTTACATCCGTGCCATGGGTTCCATATGGACATATTATCTCTTCCTTCTATTTTTCAAGGTCTCCGGTCCAGTCAAGAATTCCGCCGAATTCTATAATATTGGTATAACCCATTGCCGCCAGCTTGGATGCCGCCTGTCTGCTTCTTCTTCCGCTTCTACAGTATACGTATATGGTCTGATTGATATCCAAAAGCTCGTCTGGTCTTGTACCATCAATGTCCTCATTAGGCACATTGACTGCTCCGGGAATGTGTCCTTCTGCATATTCTTCCGCAGTGCGCACATCAAGGATTATATAGCTTCCGCCCTCTGCGAAAATTTCCTTTGCCTCCTGCATTGTTATAGATGTATATTCAGCCATTGTCTTATCTCCCTTCGTCAAGTGCCGCACTGCCGTTATTATCAAAATTACTGCTACTGCCGCAAGTACTATGGATATTATTATTTTCAATCTTTTATTCATTTATACCCTATCTGACCCAGTCCACTATGTTGCCTGTTCTTTTTATTGGAGTTCTTACAGGCATTCCATCAACAGTATCCGCATATCCAATAGCAACTGAGCCTGTTATAGTCTCAGCCTTATCTATTCCGTAACCGGCAAGGTATTCCCTTAATGCATTATCCTCATTCATCCAGTGAAGCTGATTAATCCAACAGCTTCCCATGTCAAGCTCATTAGCCATGACCATCATATTCTCAATGGCGCAGGCACTATCCGCAAGATTGTTACCATAGTCTTTTTCATTAGTAACAATAATCAATACTGGCGCGCCGTATAGAAATTCATTATGACCTGACTGCGATTTTTTAATATTGCTTACAAGTGAAGGATATGTGTGTTCATCATAAGACAGCTGTTTAAAATAATTATTGCCAAGTCTTACAATCTCTGTTAGTACAGTCTGGTTGGTAACTACGGTAAAATGGCATTTCTGGTTGTTGCCCCCACTGGGAGCATACCTTCCAGCCTCTATAATTGCATTAAGAGCAGCCTCATCAACTGGCTGACTCTTGAATTTTCTGGTTGACCTTCGGGTTATTATTGCGTCATATGTTTTCATTATATTTCTCCTGTTATCCCAGAATCTCACTTGTTCTGTGCATTCTTTCAACTACCTTAACTCCAAATGGACATCTGCTCTCACAGCCATGACATCCAATACAGTCTGAAGCCTTTGCATTTAAGCTGTCATAATGTCCCTGTATTGATGAAGGAACCTCAGGCTGCATCGCGGCAAGGTCTGCAAGCTTATTAACCATGGCAATATCTATTCCGGCCGGACATGGAGCGCAGTGACCACAATATGTACACTGTCCATTAGCAAATGCATGTTTTGGTGCCGAGGCCAGAACACTTGCGTAATCTTTTTCTTCATCAGAGGCTGTCTCGTATGATACTCCTTCCATTACATGCTCTCTTGTATCATAGCCTACCATAACACTGGCGACTGCCGGTCTTGTAAGACAATAGTGCAGGCACTGCACAGGTGTAAGTGCCACTCCAAATGGTGAGCGGTCTGCGTCAAAAAGTCTACCGCCTGCATAGCCTTTCATTACTGTAATTCCAACGTTTCGCTGTTCACAGATTCTGTAGAGCTCCTCTCTTTCAGGATTCATTCCTCCAAGATTGTCTGCATAGTTCTCCGCAAACATTACATCAAGTACATCATCACTTCCCGGCAAAAGGTCAAATGCAGGATTAATACTGAATAATATCATCTCTATCTCACCTGACTGCGCAGCCATTTTGGCTGTAACCGGATTGTGAGTACTCATTCCGATATGACGGATTATTCCTTTTTCCTTAAGCTCACGGACATACTTAATGAATTCACCATTCATTATATCCTGATATTCTTCAACTGAATCAACATAATGAATCATTCCAAGGTCTATATAGTCTGTCTGCAGTCTTGTAAGTAGGTCCTCAAATGCAGGTGCTACCTTATCTATCGCTCTTGTTCTTACATACTGGCCATCCTGCCATGTTGAACCAATATGGCCTTGAATAATCCATTTGTCGCGATGAGCCTTAATTGCATTACCAATATTGGTACGTACGTTAGGCTCTGACATCCAACAGTCCAAAATATTGATTCCCTGTTCTTCGCATGCATTAATCACGTCCTGTACCTCTGCCGGATTGTGGCGTTCAAGCCACTCTCCTCCAAGACCGATTTCACTGACCTTAAGTCCTGTTCTTCCAAGTGTTCTGTAATTCATATGGCACCTCCCAATATAATCATTTCAATGCTTCACTTACTCTTACAAGTTCATCTCTGATAGCAATGTGCTGAGGACAAGCTTCCTCACACCTTCCACATTTAATACATTCGCTTGCGCTCTTTTTACCATGACCACCCACAAGCCAGCCTTCCTGATGCCTGGCTGCAGCAATATCACTATATAAGGTAAGCATATTCATAGCTGCAAATGAACCGGAAATTCCGACTCCTATAGGACATACTTTAGCACAATAATTGCAGGTTGTACATGGTATCAGTGGTATACTGTTAAGAACCTTCCTTGCATCATTAATTGTTGCTGTCTGCTCATTGGTAAGACCTTTAAAATCCTTCATATATGACAAATTATCTTCCATCTGTTCCACTGTACTCATTCCAGAAAGAACCGTGATAACACCTTCGAGACTGGCTGCAAAACGAACTGCCCATGAAGCACACGAACTGTCTGGTTCTGCCTTTTTTAACACCTCCGCTACTGCTTCTGGTGGATTAGCAAGCATACCGCCCTTAACAGGCTCCATAATTACAATTGGCTTATTATATTTTCTTGCCATTTCATAGACACCTTTGGATAAAACTGCCGGATTCTCCCAGTCAGCGTAGTTAATCTGGAGCTGAACAAACTCGGCCTCAGGGTGCTCTTTTAATATCTCCTCCAGCTCTTCCGGTGTTGAATGAAAGGAAAAACCAATATGTTTAATAAGTCCCTGTTCTTTTTTCTCTTTTACAAAGCTCCACATATCAAAATCGTCAAAATAATGTGTTCTCATCTCTCCAAGATTGTGAAGAAGATAAAAGTCAAAATATCCTGCACCGGTCTGTTTAAGTGATGTATCAAACTGAGCTATTGCATCCTCTCTTGTCTTGCAGTTAATCCATGCGGCATTTTTGGTTGCAATTGTAAAGGTTTCTCTTGGGTATCGTTCCACAAGTGCCTGGCGGATTGCGTCTTCGCTGCCAGGATAGGCCCATGCTGTATCAAAATATGTAAAGCCTGCCTTCATAAATCTGTCTACCATTTCTTTGGTCTGCTCTACGTCTATTATTCCTTCCTTTTGCGGCAGACGCATAAGTCCAAATCCTAATTTTTTGATATTTTCTCCTAAATATGCCATGTGTGTTATCTCCTTTACCTGTTAAGATATTTTTTTAATAATCCTTCTAATTGTTCATCACAGAAGCTGTCTATCAAGTTCTGTGGCTCCAGCCTTCCATCAGACATACACCAGCACAGCATCATTCCATACAGCTGACTGATAATAATATAGCTAATAGTGTCCACCGGTGTATTTTTCTTAAGAGCTTTCTGTTCCACCCAGGCTGTAAGTATTCTAATTAATGAGTCAATATCATACTTAAGCTTGCTTTCCTCATATCCATTGCAGTCTTGTGGGTCAATAACCTGACAATTCCATTGTCTGCAGATTCTGATTCCATTGCTCTGAACCAGTTCCATGAATCGGTGCATGTATCTGCGAAGCCTGTCATATACTGGAATTTCATTAATCTCTGCAAACTCTTCTGCCATTGATTCAAAGAATTCCATAGATATCTCCGGTGTAATGTCCTCTTTTCGCTTAAAATATGTGTAAAATGTACCCTTTGCAACACCACATTCTCTGGTAATATCTTCTACAGATACTGCTTCGAATCCTTTTTCAGTTATAAGTCTCTTGGCCGCCTCGATTATTTTTCTCTTAGTTGATGCGGCTGCTTCCTGTCTTTTGGTCATTATCTGGATTCCCCTTTTCTTATCACTATTTCTTTATAGCACAATAATTGACTCAAAGTCAATGACCCTCGGTCAATATGTTATTCTATTTATATCTTATATGAGATATTTATTGATTAACTGTTCTACTGCTTTTGAATTTAGTGGATGAGACTTAGTCTCATAGCTGAGTATCAGATTGTCACCTTGAAATATATTATTTTTCTGAAATGTCTCTATCTACTACAATGTATTTATGGTTAATATCCCTTACAACCAGTAAGGAATTAT
>CAYTWF010000066.1:0-14647 GCA_964441705.1 uncultured Butyrivibrio sp. | reverse complement strand
ATCCACCTTGCCAAATGCTTTCTTGGTATCCATCATCTGTCTGAAGGCTGTATCCGGCTGACAGTTAATCCCGCCAATCAGCCTGCCGTTCTGCGTCTTCTCCGGATTCATTACATAATCCAAAGACTGTTTTAAGTGCTTGCCGTGAAAATGGTTGCCGCAGTCCTTCATATAAAGAATCTTACTGATTGCCAACCATATCCACCACCTTTGCCACAGCAACATTCAGCTTACGCATATAGGCAATAAGCCTCTCCTTATCATCCTTGGAATAAAGCTCGGCATTGTGGTTGTGGGTAATCTGGTTGATATTGACACCTATCCGGTTTACCTCATTGATTAAATCACGAAGAAGCTGCCGGACCTCCGGATAGTCATTCGGTTTTTGGGAAATCATAAGCCGAAGATACTGCGACTCTGTCATACCCGCCTGCTTCGCTTTTTCTCCCAAGAGCTTTGCCTCCCTTGAACTAAGGCGGAACTTCTTTGTTAAACTTAATCCGCTCTCCGACACATGATCACCTTCCTCTTCCGACTACATTAGGTTGCCTAATATCAGATACCAGTTCTTTGACTGAATTGTCTAATCCCTTCTGGTTCAGATTCTGAATAAACTGATTTGCCAGCTCCTCTGCCAGCTTCTCAATTCCGGCTCGATACTTTGTCTGGTCGAATAACTTATCCAGTATGGCTTCCTCCTGTTTCAGACTTTCATACTTGCTCTGCTTATTGGAAAAGTCCACCATATCCTTCGGATTCTGCCTCTCTGCATCCATATCAAGAATCAGCTCATAATTCCATTCACAAACTGTATCAATCAAATCATCCACGGAAAAATCATCATCCCAGACTATCTCTCCGGGCACATCATCCAAATCTCCACGATACAGCCTTCCCTCTGCAAAACCCACCACATAGTCATGCCCTTCCATATAGCCAAGAAGCATCTCTGCCTCTTTATCCGTCATGATTATGGAAATCTCATTGTCCTTGATGAATGCCAGTAACTCTTCCGGCTGCCGAATCTCTGTTATACTTACATCTCCTGTTCCCATTGCTGTAACCACACCTCCTTATCTGTGTTTTGAGAAACTTTTCAGGCGCCTTTAGAGTCCAGAGCAAAGCCCTGTCCTCTGCCAGATACGCACTTTGTGACCACAAGTCACTTCGTGCAACTGGTTAGGGGAAAAATCCCCTAAAACCCCTGATATAATATAGGTGCTCCACTTTTTGGAGCCATTTTTGAAAAGGTACTCCACTTTTTGGAGCCACTTTCTGAAAGTAGCTCCACTTTTTGACTCCCTTTTCAATACTAATATGGATACTTTATAAAACCTGAAAAGCAGGTGCTCCACTTTTTGGAGCCATTTCTTAAAAAGTACTCCACTTTTTGGAGCCATTTTCTGAAAGGTGCTCCACTTTTTGACTCCCTATTAAATCTGTCTTCGCAGCTACAAGCCATTCATTGTAATCCTTATATCCGGCAGGAGGCGGGCAATCCTCAACATCGTATCCCAAACCATAATACTTCTCAGTCAGCTGCAAGGCTGCCTTTCTCCCCGGCTCATCACCATCCAGACAAAACTTAATGGAAGTAATCTGAGGATGTTCCTTTAAGAAAGTAGTAAGAGGTGCATCTGCAAGCATTCCAAGAGCCAGCTTGTTGGTCTCATAATCTGAGAAAATATCCACATAACTCATCAGGTCTATCGCCCCTTCAAAAACAACCAGTTCCGAACTATCATCGTTAGGAACATTAAAGCCATACTCCTTATCATTGCCTGCCACATCACACTTAAAAGACTTTCCTTCCCTGTCGAACACACCTCTCATACTTGCAAACTTCGTAACACCGTCTTTGTTATTACCCTTAAAAACAATGTTGTGGTAATGCCTGCTCTCATAAATAAGCCCCTGCGAAATAAAGTAGTCGATAACACTTTTACTAATACCCCGCTCCTGATTCAGATACGAATAAAGAAAACAGTTATCCGGTGCCGGTATGGGCAGCTCAAACTTTTTGGGTTCCGGCTTTTTGCCAGGTTCCACCTGATGCTTTAGCGGAGGTTTTCTATCCTTCTCTTCAATTCTCCGGTATCCCGCAAAATCCAGAAGCCACCATACAGCCTCTTTTACTTCCATTCCGCAAAACACCCTTAGAAAATCTATCTGGGACCCGCCATTCTCACCCTTATCGTACTGCCTTGACCACCGAAACCAGTGGCTCTTATCATATATCCGGATAGAGTCCATTTCCTTGAGTGTATGATAATGACCCACTTTCTTTACCGTATAGCCAAGATAAGAGGCAACAGCGGTCAAATCCACGCTTTTTGCAATGGCTAATTCTGCTTCCGTAAATCTATCCTCCATCGCTACCTTCCTTTCTCCCGTTCTGCCACAAGACTGTTGGTAAAACTGAAATTCCTGTAATCACTTGTATAGGAAATCTTTGGATTATCCATAAGTCCTTTTTCCTTAAAGCTGAAAAATTCCTTATTATCGCCTCCTACTATCAGATGATCCACCAGCCGGATACCCACCATCTCGCAGACGGAATTCATACGGTCGGTTATCATCGTATCTTCTTTACTCGGAAACAGATTTCCGCTTGGATGCGAATGAATGAGCATAATACTCGCTGCATTTGACAAAATGCTTGCCTTGAGTATTTCCCTCGGATGCACCAATGCTTCATTTAGTGCACCAATACTTGCGAAGGTAACATTAATCGGTTTTAGGTCTGATTGCAGATTGACTACACAGACAACCTCCCTGTCCATTTCACAGAGAAGCTCTCCGATAGTGGCTGCTGCTTCGTAGGGATTCTGTAAAGGAAGCTCCGAATATAACGGAGCCTCCTTCACAAGCTTTACTCTAACCACATCAAGCTTAAAGGCTTCTTCTGCTTCCATCTGAGGTTTCTTTTCGATTCCCATTCGCATCATCCTCCTTTAGCTCAATCTGTAAAATAAAGTCCCCTTCCCAGGCATTCATAAGAGCAATCAGTTCCTGCACGGTCATCTCCTGCTCCATAGTCTGCCTCCTATCTGGACTTTCCGTTGTCATAAATAAGCTGAGCCTCTGCTACCATTCCATCCAGTCTCTTATTCGGAGTATCCGTTGCAAGGGTAAGTCTTCTTGCATCCTTATCATAGTGATATACCTGATTGGATAATCTGTCTTCCAAGGCTACCTGTCCCATGTTGATTTCGCTTACCATTTCTGCAAGCTCATAAGGATCTCCAACATTTGTTGATACTGCGATGCACTCGTGCACGGATGAAGGCAGAATATAAAGGTCTGTTTCAAGCTTCATAGCCAGCTTATGGAGATTATCTTCATAAAGCATGGAGCCAGCTCCATTAATCCCTCTGTCATTACTGATTACCCACATCATCTTATCTTCAGGCATCTCACCGATCATCATGTCTGCAACCTCAGCAGGCATACCATCACTGATAAACATTTCACGAATAACATCGTTCATGGATTTGACGGTCGGCGGGAAAATACGCCTTGTGTTCTCCACAGCACATTTAAACAACTGCTCTTCATTCATTCCAAGCTGCTCCGCAAGATTATTGCGAATCGCCGAACTCTGGATTCCGTTTTCATCCACCTTTACCACCCAGCGGTAGATAATGGACAAATCCTGAAACTCTCTGTGCGGCATATCCCTGAGCATATCTTCATTCTGCAATGTGTTAATAACCTGAAAGACAATGTTATCCTTTGCGCTTTCAAGATTCACATCCCCTACCTCGGGCATTTCCTTGAATGCCATATCCATTCTTCTGGCAGCACTCTGTAACACCTCCTGAAGATTCTCTGTCTCAAGATAGTGTTCATACATGTGATTGATATAAAGGGTGGGAGATACGCTTCTTCCAGCTCCGCTTCCCACTAATGTGATACCATCCAGAACCTTGTTTACCTTATTGATAGGCTCAACACGAAGTCTCATTCCCTGATACTGCTCCGGCATATAATCCATAAACTTCTCAGCCACGACTTCCTTAAAAATCTCGTAATTCATCATATAAAATGTCCTCCTTAATCTAAATTGTCATATAGAAGCCCTTCTTCATCCGGGTCTCCATACTCTTTGATATCTGTTTCATAACCGGGATCATCTTCCAAATGGATAATTGCTTCTTTGGGCTGTTTGCGTTTTCTATATGGACAACTCCTGCAAGGTACAGGACACAATACTTCCAATGGTACACACAGCACCTCAGCAATTCTTTCCAGCTTATCAAGGTCCGGAAATCCTTCCTCACGCTCAAATCCTGCAATAATAGTTTCGCTATTTCCGCCAAATCCGCATAGCCTTCCTAATTCCTCCCTTGAATAACCTCGCCTGTCCCGATATTCCTTTATCTTTTCTCCAACCAAAGCTATCCCTCCAAAAAAATTAGAGGTGTAAGCTATTACGGCCTACACCTCATATAGATGATACTTATTCAGTTACTTCATCGTCTTCCTTCTTTTTCCAGAAGAAAGCACCTGCTCCTGCTAAAATTGCAGCCAGACCAAGTCCGGCAAAGAGCCAAGGATTGAAGTTATCCCCGGTCTGTGGAAGCTTCGGTTCTGTAGGCTTGTTCGTAATATTCAGTGTATAAGTCACAACCTCAGGGGCTGCATCGTCATACTGTAATACCACCTCGTGAACAGTCTCATCAAGGATATACCCTTCTGCAGCCTTAGTCTCGACCACATAATACTTGATATCCTCCACGAACTCGCCATCCTTGAATACACCAATCGGAAGTTCTCCGGATTCCGCATGACCGTTCTTGTCAGTCACAAGTTTTTCAATCACATTACCATCTTTGTCACGGATTTCAAACTCTACTCCGGCAATACCCTTCTTGGTATATTCGTCAATCTTATCAATGATAATCTTTCCGTTCACAAGTTCATCCTTCATGGATACCTTCTGAATTTCCTTTGTCTCAGTCACCTCAAACTCCACATCATTTGCAATTCTGTATCCATAAGGGGCAATCTCTTCCCTTAAGATATACTTGCCAACAGGAATTCTGTCGATGACATGGACTGTTCCATCGGACTCCCAGCTGTAAACCACATTTCCGTTAGCATCAATAATGGAAAGCTTTGCTCCCTTAAGCTCATGCTCTCCGGTAATATCAGTCTTGGAAATTTCAAGTTTGGTAGGATAGTTTTCAAATTCTGCCTCAAATTCAATTACTTCCACATCATCACCCTGATAAGAAGCATCCACATCAAAGCATTCATCAGACTTCACATATCCGGCAGGAGCTTCCATTTCCTTCACATAATACTGTCCAAGAGGAAGGTCTGAAATATAGGTTACTGTTCCGTCAGTTCCTGTTACTGCTTTCTCAATGAAAGTATCAGCTGCTACAATCAGTCTGCCATCAGCATCGAAAATATCTTCCTTTGCATATAAGCCGAATACAGCTCCCTCAAGAGCCTTCTTCGTCTCAGCATCCTTCTTGATAACAGTAATCTGCACCTTCTGTCTCTCATTGGTTACATCCATACCCGCATATACCACTTTGGTATTCTGGTCGATATAGGAAAGATCTGCTTCGATTGGTGTACTGTCAAGCACAAATCCCTCAAGGGTCTTAGTCTCTACAAGATAATACTTTCCAAGAGGTAAGTTCTCGATCATGGCAATACCGTCATCATTTGTTACGATGGTTGCTACAAGCTCATCCTTCTCATAATAAACAGTATCCAATCCATCAGGACTAATAACATCTTCTCTTGCATAGACCTCGAAAGTGACTCCAGCAAGTGACTTTTTAAAATAATCAAAGACAAAGTCATACCAATGACCCTTTACAAGGTTAATATCGGTAAGGAATTCTCCGTCCTTATTGATGATAATAGTACCTTTAGGTACTTCATCCTTCATAACAACACTCTGGATTTCTTCTGTATCAACTACAGTAAATTCCACATCCGCAGCTTTCAGGTATCCGTAAGGAGCAAATTCCTCACGAAGCACATAAGATTCACCTACTACAAGTTTCTTAATCACATGCGCTTCCCCTGCCTTGGATGTCCAGGTATCAACCACATTTCCGTCCTTATCAAGAACAGTCAGTGTTGCACCGGAAAGCTCTGCACCGCTTGTAATATCTTCCTTTGTTAACTCAAAAGTTGTAGGCATATTGTGGAAGTTTGCTATAATTGTTGCATACTTCACTTCCTGTCCCTGATACTCTGCATCAAATTCGATCACATCATCGCATGATACATATCCGGCAGGTGCCTTGATTTCCTTCGCATAGTAATGACCCAGAGGATAATCCTTTACGAACTGGATATCACCGTTTGCATCAGATTCTGCTACCTCAAGCAAAGTATCTTTCTCTACGATTACCTTACCATCCACATTTACAATATCCTCCGCTGCAAATAAGCCAAACTCAGCACCGGAAACCGGCAAACCGGTCTCTCCATCCAGTTTTGCTACCGATAAATCAACCTTCTGTCTGTCATTTGCAAATGTCAAGCTTTCCTTTATAACAGGAGTCTTATCATCCACATATACGAAAGTTACAAACAGCTCTTCTTTGTTCAGTACATAACCGTAAGGAGCTTCCACTTCTACCACTCTGTACTTTCCAAGAGGAAGGTCTGAAACTTTTGCTTTTCCATCCTCCCCGGTTACAACGGTTGCAACCAGATCACCTTCTGCATAATACTTGTTTCGGTTTCCGTTCTCATCTGTCTGCATATCTGCCGTGTAAATATCCTCTGCGGCATAGATTTCAAACTTAGCACCGGCAAGGGAACCTTCTTTATAGACAAATTCCTTATCTTCGGAATCTGCAAATAAACCGCCCTTATATGCATCCAGTACCTCGCCCTTCTTCTCAATTACAAGCTCACCAACAGCAGGAGCATCTTCATACTCTACAGTGATGATTGCTTCGTAAGTGTCAGGGTCAACTTCGTAGAAGGTATCGGTATCCACCTTTACTTCCACATAATTCTGATTGAGCACATAACCAAATGGTGCTGCCACCTCTTCAATACGGTAATTACCGAGACTAAGCACATCCGGTAAAATCAAATCACCATCCTCATCAGTAAAGAATGAAGTATGGACTTTCTTGGACGGGTAAGTGGTAATCATCTCCACATACTTATTGGTGTCCATATTGAAAATCTTAAACTCTGTGTTAGGAATAAGAACCGTCATTTTGGTATCTGCATCCTTCTTAATCACACGAAGCTTTGCTGTAAACTCTCTGTCCACAAACACTCTCCATACCTGCGGCTCTGTCGGATGATTTTCCGTAACATGAACCTCAAATGGCTTGATTGTCTCCATGTTATGAGGAGTTACTGTCTCAATTACCACATAAGTTCCATAAGGGATAGGAATGGTTACCAGATGTCCCTTTTCATCTGTGAAAAGCTGTGTTTCTCCATTTGCACCAATTACAACTGGAGTTGCACTGTCAAAATCATAACCGCCATCTTCTTTTACGGATAAAGATGACTTAAGGTAAGCAGTAAAGCCTGCCTTTTCAAGCAATGGAGCTTCTGTATCATCTCCATTATCAGATACCTTAATCAACTGGAATGGCTGCTTCATAACCTGCTCTTTGGAAGTTGTGCTTCTTGATACCTCCGCGACAAGATCACCTTCATAATCGCAGACTACATCATGCTCTTCCTCATCTAAAAGATATCCTTCCGGTGGAGTGATTTCCTTTACATAGTAATTTCCAAGATAAAGGTTATTCACTTCCACATCACCATTGGCATCCGTTGTCATGGTAGCTACCAAATCGTTCGCTTTAAATACGACTCCGGTTGCTCCGTCCGGATGCATGATATCATCACGGGCATACAAACCGTAAACTGCTCCTTCTAAGGTAGCATCTCCCTGTGGTACGGGAAGACCTGTTTCCTTATCCACCTTGAAGATATGAATCTTTGCAGTGGTTCTGTCATTTGCAAACTCATGGCTGAAAGTAGCCTTGGCTGTAGTCTCTGACAGGTAATTGAAGTTGAAGCTGTAAACATCGCTGCTGTTTCTCACATATCCATAAGGAGCCTGTGACTCAGAAATATAGTAGCTGTTTGCAATCGGCAAATCCAAAGAGTATGCTGCCTTACCATCCTCACCTGTAGTGACTGTCTGCAATGCAGTACCTTTGGTAACGATAACCTGACCAGCATAGTTTTTGATATCATTACCAGCGTATAAAGTGTATTTACCACCATCTAACGGATTAGCAGTATCAGAGTCTTTCTTTACTACAGAAACCTCTGCCTTCTGTCTTGTATTCTGAATGGTTGCTGATTCATACTGTACTTCCACATTCTGGTCCTTGTACTCAATATTCACTGGCACAGGAGTAGTGTTGATGGTATATCCATCAATGCTCTTTGTTTCCGTTACCACATAAGAGCCAAGATGAAGGTCTGTAAGAACAACCAAACCGTCAGAACCTGTTACAAGGTTTTCTGCAATCAAATCTCCCTTACTATAAACCTTTGTACCATCTGCCTTATAGATATCAGCACCGGCAGTCACCTTAAATGTTGCTCCCGGTAATTTCTTTACTTCATAGGTAAAGTTACTTCCATTCCATCCGGTAAGTACCTCACCTTCCTTGTAAATAGTCAGTGCTCCAAGCTGCTCCTTATCTGTTGCAGTAAAGGAAGTTGTCTGACCTGCCTTAACAGTAAGTGTGTGTACCTTTCCGCTAATCACATAACCCTTCGGAGCCTGAATCTCCTTCACATAATAAGTGCCTGCCACAAGTGCCTTGGAAGTAGCTGTACCATCACTTCCGGTAGTAATAGTGTCAACCTTATTGGTGCAGGCACTGTCAGTATAGATACCATACTTTGCACCGGAAAGCTTCACACCACTCTCCTCGTCCTGCTTGGTAATCTTTCCATAACCGATATTCTCAGTCTTAACCTTGAAATACGCTGACACCGGGTCTGCTGAAGGCTTCTCAGAAATAAACTCCTGATAGCCTGACTTTCCGGTAAGCCAGAACACGCAGCTTGATGTTGTTTCCACAACTCCTGCTGTTGAGTTCATGGTTGCCGTGGTAGCTGTAGTATTCACAGATGTTGTGTGAATCGTTACGCTGTTACCACTCTTCTCTACAGAATATCCACTGAGGGAAATGTCGAAATTTGACAACACGCCATTGGAATCGTTTAAGGTTGTTTCAAATCTCTTATTTCCTTCATTCCACTTCAATTCATAAGTGGTTGCTCCACTCTTGGTTGCACTTGCAAAACTTGGTCTTGTAGCATAATAAGATGCACTGATATTGTTCTTAAGCGTTGTATAGTAAGCGTAAGAATTGGTCGGATTAGGTGCTGATGCACATAACTTATTAGCTGCCGAATCATCAGAACCTGTTCCAAAAAGATTTGCCACAATCGCCCATACCATTGCCTGTGTTGCAATATACTGGTCACACTGATCATTGCTTGGTGCTGTAGCTGAGTTACATCCATATCCAAAGTACAGACAGTATGCTAGCTGTTTTTCCTGTGCTGCTGATAAACTCGTGCTCGGATTATCATAGCTGTTCATAAGCTGACCACCATCAGCCGCCAGTCCAAAATTCATACAATAGGCTGCATTGCCATCAATCATAGAGTACAAAATCTTACCATGATTGTAGCCTGCCTTTAACTCACTTACCTCCCCGGTATTCTTTACAGAAGCATTCCAGAAGGCAATATTCGCACTCGGACTTGCTGCAAATGCAGTTGTTCCGTTAGAGAACAATGTGGTGAACATCGTAAGAACAGCAAGAAAACCTGCCATAAATCTTCTAAACTTTTGTTTCACTTTTCATTCCTCCTTAAAAATGGGCACAAAAAAAGCAGGTCACTTTCATGGCCTGCAATTTTTGTTATTGTTAATTTGTTATCTGAGACATCGAAACTCATAGAAGTCAGTTCCATTTCTGGAGTACACACCCGCATATACCACATTGAACACCGGGTTACTTTCCAAAAGAAGCATATCCGCTATGTAAGTTGCAATAGCGTCTTCACTTCTTAATGGCTGTCCGGAAGTCGTACTGGCTATATTTAAGTCAGTTTCCACAAACACACTGTAGTAGCTGCTCTCCAAACCATCATAGGGATAATACTCGTTATACTCTTCCTGCGTAATTCTGCCCTCTGCCAAGGCATTTGCAAGGTTATCCTGCGTAGTAATCATACCTCCTGCCTGACACTTTGCAATGGCAAGTGATACCACAGTACCCGGATTGTATCCTGCCGGTATATATTCCGGCTCCGGGGTTGGCTCTGGTGTCGGTTCAGGAGTAGGAGTTGGCTCCGGTGTCTGAACCGGGGGCTGTGTTTCCTCCCTTTGCTCTGTGGATGCAGGTGTTTCTTCTCTTTGTTCTGTCTGATTCTCTCTGTTTTCAGAAACAGGCTGATTTTCAGTATCATCCTTTACATGAGCTTCACTGCTTTCAGCTTCATCCTTATTGCTTTGGAACTCTGTTTCGTTTTCAGAAGAACTTTCCACCTTACTTTCTTCTGCAATAACCAGCTCCTTGCTTTCCTCTGTCTCTTTTGTTTCTTCATAGCTGATATCTGCTTCCGTCATTTCATTCACCGTGGAATTACAGCCAGCTAATGTCAAAACTGCTACGGATAAAAGAATAATAAATAATCTCTTCATAATATCACCCATCCCTTTCCGTAAGAGGGATAGGCTAATGTGTTCCGTGCCTGTCCACTCTTACTGCGTGAACATTTCTATTTACACGGGACACATTCCTTGGGTCTGTCCCGTACTCGATGCATACTACTCTCCTTCCATTATACACATAACTTCTTCATTCTGAAGAAATATTGTACCAATCTCCGGTTCTTTCGGTAATTTGCAAATGTCTTCATGTTACCGCCTCCTTCCTATGGTGTTCCTGCTCTCACAAATGCGAGGAACAGTCTGCCGACAAGTCCTAACAGCAAGAGGAAGACCTTTGCCACATTCAGGACCAACTGCAACGCATTTAATATCAGCCATGCGATTGCTTTCAATATTGCTGCTAATACATTGCCAAATCCGACTAAAAATCTTCCTGCCATACCTATTCCTCCATTCCATCCATCAAATAGCTTAATGCGTAATCTGAAATCGTATCATCATCCTGCGGTTCCTCTTCCTGCTTAACCTCTTCGGTAACTGCCCTCTGCGGTAATGCTGAAAGGTTACTACATCCTGCAATCACGCCTCCGAGTAACCGAATCACTTCGTTTCTTGCTTCTGTGACTGCTGCTTCCACAGTTCTCTCCTCAATATCTTTCAGTTCTTTCTTTGTAACATAAGGACTGTCATCTCTTCTTGCTTCTGTAAATGCTTCTTTTCCAAAATGGTCGATATAATATTCTGCTGCATTTATCAGAAACTGGCTCTTTGACTTACATATCTCCGGGTCTAAGTTCACCAAAACATCATTAACCTTGCGATGCTGAGGATTCTTAATATTGAACCTGCATGATTGCTTAATAATATGGTCTAATGCCATCTGCCACACCTCCTATGCCAACTTTTTCATCTTTCTGAGTGCCATCATAGCCAACTGTTCATAGCCCTTGGCATTTGCCTTGACATCCAGAATATAAGTAATATTGCTCTGCGAAAGCCCTCCAAACAACTTCATTACTGATGCCCCGCCTCCTACAAATACAATGGGTGTTGTAGATAAGTTGTATCCATACTCTCTAATTGAGTTATACACCTTCTCACAAAAAGCTTCGATTTCTGCTTTCGCAATGTCGTAATACTTTCTGTCTATCTCACACCTGCCAAATCTCATGATATCCTGAATAAAAGACTCATCCAGTTCACCATTTAACTGTCTTACACACTGCTCGTTAATGGTTCTCATACATGTTATCAGCCCCTTCGGAATGGTTACACATTTTGATTCATCCGGAACCTTATCTACAACCGGCATAATATCAATCGTCCATGACCCGATATCCACTATCAAGGTTTTCTTATTGAAAGTCTGAAGCTTATCCGCAACTGCCGCATAACATTGTGGAAATACTGCAACATTTTCAATTACCACATGATACTTAATATTCTCAAACAGAAACTCGATATCCTTTTCCTCTGTAAGATACTTTACAAAGTCAGATTTCTCACTGCCAAATCGTGTCAGTGGCAATCCTACCGCCAAGAACACCTTTGCTTCACATAAGCCCCTTCGTCTTAATTCCTTCGCAACCGCAGCCAGAGTTAACAGATAAAATGTATCGTCCTCTGTCTTTGTGCTTTTTACTTCCTGTCTGTTGCCCCCGACCTTGTAATATCTTCCTTTATACTCAAGAACGCCATCAAATAATGCAGGCTCTGTTGTAATTTCCTTCACACCGGTAACGAATACCTGCGACGAGGTTTTTATATTACTCCAGCCGTGGTCAATACCAATTACTTCGATTTTGTTATTCATCGTCTGCTTCCTCCTTTTCAATCTTAATCTGAATTTCATTACTGCCTCTACTTTCCAAGGATTTTCTTCATACAAGGAAAGCAATATCCGCTACCTTTGTTATAAGGACATCCATCGCATTCACTCGCCGGTTTCTTAATTTCAGGTTTTTTCTTTTCCCGATAGCACTTATTATTGATGCACCTGTTATTATTTCCCCAGAAGTATTTGCATTTCATACAATCCTTAAGATCCCTCTCAAGTTTCTCTTCTGCTGACAACTTATGCTTATGCCGTCTGCTGAACTTTTTTTGAACCACTCCCATCCTGACTCTCCTCTCCAAGAAGAAAAGTCTGATAGAATTCCTCAATCCGTTTATCTGCATCACCTGCAGCTTTAGCAAGAGACCATGTCATCAGTAAACCTAATAAAGCAAATGCTATTGAAATAATTTCTATCATGTCTACATCCTCCTTATATTTCCTGCTAAAACAAGTTCAGTCAGGACAGCTTCTTAGAAGCATGTAGGTGTACTCCGGTTCATCTGAACCCCTCTATCGCCCGTACACATGGGAATTGCAGGCAAGCCACTTTCGTGTTCACGACGCTCTTTCAAATAAGAACTATCTCCTCTTCTGCCTTTGTGAGGATTAGGGCTATGCCCCATATGGGTTATTATCCTTCCGCAACATCCTTGTTCCTCTTACCAGATTCATAACCAACTCCTCGTTCTTCACTTCTCAGTCCATCGAACTACTAATGTGAAAGTTGTGTTTGTATATCCTCAAGGTGAATGCCCCGGAATTTCCACTTTACTCTCTCGAGTACCGCATTACTGCGGACCTGCAATTGATATTCAGTTTTTGTCCGTTTGCTTCGGACACACATATCATAAACCAGAATAAAATATTTGGATATGGACTGGTTTGGTGTATTTTCTCAATATCACACCAAAAACTGGTGTTTTTATTTTTTTAGCTTAGTTTTATCTACTATGTACTTAGGCAATGGCACCGGATTCTCTTTGAACTGCTCCAGGTATGCCTCAAATATTTCTGTATTTATCAGTGCAGTATTTCCAACCTTATAAACAGCCCCTGCTTTCTTTGCCATTTCCATAATATGACTTCTGCTTATTCCATACACTGCCTGCCCTTCAGCTGCATTCACAAACTTTTTAAACACTTCTTTTGTGTCTGAATATGATTTATAAGAATATCCCATACCTTAATCCTCCTTCCATAACGGATGCTTCATTTCCACAGGCTTTTCTCTGAATTGCTCCATATACTCATCAAACACATCTAGTCTAATAAGTACTTTACTTCCCTTACTATCACCTACCTTATATACTGCTCCCGCTGCTCTTGCCATTTCAATAAACCGATTGCGTCCAATATTATAAATAAGTGTTCCTTCACCTACCCTCACAAATTTACGTTGAATTAGCTTTGATGATCTTCCTACTTTTGTTAAGTGCTTCATATAGTCCTCCAATGGTTCAATCTTAATTAATCGTATTTTGGATAATTGGTACACCGCACCTGCTGCCTTTGCGTATGCAACAATAAGCGTTTCATCTATTCCAAAATACTGTGCTGCCTCTTCATATCTTACAAATCGTTTCATCATTTTGGATGCCTCATTTCCACGAGGCGGTAATATAACTGCCATATACTCACCTACTTATAAAAATCATCTTCTACGATTCTGAATGTCTCCAAATACTCGTCAAGAATTTCGGTATTTACCAAAACCAACTGACCGACCTTATAACATGCTTTTGCATCTTTAGCCAACTCTTGAAATTTGCTTAAACCCATACTATACATTTTGGCTCCTTCCGCATATCTCACAAACTTCTGCACATTTCTTTTGTTAGGTGCTTCTTTACCTGTCATACCCATGTCTCCTTTCCATGTTTTTTCTCCATAACGCAAAAAGAGGATACTTTCTAAATTTCTTTAGAAAATATCCTCTAAGTAGTGCTTATCTTTTAATTTTGCTTTTCAATAAGATTGTAAATCCTTGTACACTCTTTGTTATGACTATTGCTTTTGATGGTCAAAATAATGGTCAAATGACCATCCCACACCCTTCAAACCCGCATAAATACTGGATTTTTTAGGTTGTGCTTCGCATCGTCGGGAAATCCTTCCCGATAATTTATATTCCTTTGTATACCTTTATTTCC
>CAYTWF010000065.1:0-14760 GCA_964441705.1 uncultured Butyrivibrio sp. | reverse complement strand
CATAGCCTTCTGCCATCTCAAGATAACGTGGGCCTTTCTTAAGTGTACCATACATTGTACCTACCTGAGATCTGAGTCCTTTTCCAAGGTCTTCAAGTCCGGCACCAACTGCAAGTCCATCCTCTGAGAATGCAGACTGTGTTCTACCATAGATAATCTGGAGAGCAAGCTCTCTCATTGCTGTATTAATAGCATCACATACAAGGTCTGTGTTCATAGCTTCAAGAACTGTAAGTCCTGGAAGGATTTCAGATGCCATAGCAGCAGAATGTGTCATTCCTGAACATCCGATAGTCTCAACAAGTGCCTCCTGGATAACGCCCTCTTTAACATTAAGAGAAAGCTTGCAGGCACCCTGCTGTGGAGCACACCAGCCAATACCATGTGTGAATCCTGAAATGTCTTTAATTTCTTTGTACTGTACCCAGTTTCCTTCATTAGGACATGGAGCAGCGCCATGATGAACGCCCTGAGCTACTGGACACATTTTTTCAACTTCCTGTGTGTAAATCATTATATGACTCCTTTCGAAATATAAATATCACTTTTACGAAGAACATGAGTTGCAAAATATGTATTACTTCGCAATTGATTTTATTGTCGCACATATTATGCCAAATTTCAAGATAGATTAACAAATTTTTAACAAAGTTCGACATAAATTACTTCCAGAACATGCCTATATATTCCTTTGCTGCCTCCCTGGACAAATTCATCTTATCTATAAGCCCATCAATTGTTTTTTCAACAGGAAATCCCAATTCCTGATATGTCTCAATCAACGCCTTCGCTCCGCGTGCCTCTCCTAGTGCTTCTCCTCGTGCCTCCGCTGCATCCAATACCTCACACATATTGCTCACCTCTCCTTCCATATTCTGAATACTTTCAAATCTAACATCATTGGTTAAAACCGACATTAGTTTTAGCACAGCATCTACATGTTTTATTTTTTCTTTACTGGGTGTATAACTGTTATTTTTTCTTACCTGTACAAAATAATCTGCTACAATACGAAAATCACTCTGAAACAATTGTATCTGCTCATCACTTAGAAATGCAACATTAAAAACATTTATTTTATAATCGCTTACAAACGTTCTAAGTTCATCTGGAATTTCCAAACAATCCAAAAGATTTTCCGGTGCTCCCCACCTTCTTTGAGTTCCAAAATATAAAACAATTGTAATAACGGGGTATTTCTTACCTTTTCTATTTAATTCATTCCTATACGCCGCACCATCATAGCCAACCACTCTTAATGGCATATTTTTAAATACGCTGGTCTGATTTTCAAGACCAAATATTGAAAATACCATATTGTTCTGTGTCCATTTTTTTGAAATATCTCTTTCTTCTTCATGAACCTTTCCATCTGCCTTATACACAGCAGTAGGCTGAGCCGGTTCCAATGAATCCGGCGTTATTACTCTTTTTCCCTTAAATAACAACACGTTAATGATATCTGCAAATACATCATTATATGCCGCAAGATATTTTTCTGTAATGTCTTTTGTTCCCATATATACTCCTTCTCTGAAATAATACTAAAGCAGAGATGCGAGCATATACGATGTCCATCCCTACTTAAATTAAGTTATGATAAGCAAGGATTGCAGTGGAGAAATCCACCTGACAGGTGTATACCTGATTGAAATAATTCAATTGAAATTGAATCGATGCTTTGTAAAATATTTTAACATATTAATTCTCTTTTTTCAACAAAAATCCGGCGACATACGTTTCATATATCACCGGATTCATATACATATAATTAATTACCTTTTAGCTCCCTTAGTGCCCTTCGCACCACCAAGAGCTCCATTTGCCAAAATATTGGTATCAAAGGTATAGGTTATATTCTTTTCCTCTCTCGCTCTCTTCATGGTAAGCTGCATAAGCTTATCAATAAGCTGTGGATAAGAGATTCCCACAGGCTCCCACAGATAGAATGACAGTGAGCCTGGAATTGTATTAATTTCGTTAAAATACAGCTTATCAGTATCCTTATCAATCATAAAATCAATTCTGGCAACGCCGTTGCATCCCAGATGCTTGAAGGATTCAACTGCAAGACGTCTTACCTCCGCCCTCATCTCCTCTGACAGCTGGGCTGGAAGCTTTCTTGTAACACTTGTCATTCCCTTTGAACCACCCTTGCCATTGTTACAGTATTTATCCTCATAGCTTAAAATATCTGCTGTATGTAACGGCTCCTCACATTCAGATGCAATTGCTTCTGAATCATCACCCAGAACAGCACAGTTTATTTCTCGCAGATTTGTAATAGCATGCTCTACAATTATTCTCTTTGAGTATGAAAAAGCATCATCAATGGACTTTGTAAGCTCGATTCTGTCCTTAGCAACGCTGATTCCAACACTTGAGCCAAGATTAATAGGCTTAATAATAACCGGATATCCAAGCTTTGCCTCAACCTGGTCAAGAATCTTATCCATATCAGCATAATCAGCTTCCGAATAATTCAGGCAGTCAAGTACAGGAATATCATTATCCTTTAATACAGTTTTCATAATGTACTTATCCATTCCTATAGCAGAAGCTGTAACATCGCAGCCTACGAACGGAATTCCAAGTGTCTTCAGATACCCCTGAAGAGTTCCGTCCTCCTCATTAGTTCCATGAACAACAGGAAAAGCAATATCAAAATAAACATTATTTTTTTCTTTGATTTTCTTAACGGGATAAGGCATGAAAAAAGCCTGGTCATTATCATTGACTATAATGACTCTTTGAGATTTATCCAAAAGGCTCTTAATATCCTTATATGCATCTATATCACCAATTGAATCTCCAATATACATTTCATTTTTCTTCGTAATATATACAGGAATAATGTCATATTTTTCCTTATCCATATTCATCATTGCCTGAATACCGGAAATAATAGATACCTCATGCTCTACACTTTTTCCACCATACATTACTGCTACTCTTGTTTTCATCTGCTTACTGCTCCTTCTTAATAATTATCAGGCAGGTCATTTTCAAGCAAAATATACTTATGACCGTCATCTTTAATAACATAGGCATAGTTAAGGGCTTCCTCAATTCGGTCAAAGACCTTTATCCGTTCTTCCTTAAAGCCTTTATCTCTAAGTCCACGCGCAATCGGTTCGGTATGCTTTCTTCCAACCAGTGCCACATAATCACAGCAGTCAGCTGCATATGTACCAAACTCGTAATTGTATTTTTCCTCACTGGCTCCCAGCTCTACCATTCCAGGTGTAATAAGAATTCTCACACCGTCAAACATTGCCAGGGTCTCCACTGCAGCCTTAGAGCCTACAGGATTGGAATTATATGCGTCATCAATAATTGTAAAGCTTCCACCCGGACGCATCTGCATACGATGTTCAACCGGCTGAATCTTTCTCACAGGAACTCTTAAATCCTTCAGTGCAATGCCCATTTTGTTAGCAACTGCTATAGCTCCTACAACATTAATTACATTGTGGGCGCCAACGAGCCGCAGCTGAAAGCTTTCGCTCTCACCCTCTGGTGAGGTTACCACAAATTCCGTTCCCATCTGTGACAGCTTAATATCAGAGGCATGGTATCCTCCAACTTCTGCTTCTGTATTATAATACACCACATTTTCATATTGTCCACTTTTTTCTCTTATATATGAATTATCTCCATTAACAAAAAGCATTCCATCCTTTGGCAGTGCATCTGCAAGCTCAAATTTGGTGCTTACAATATTATCCATTGAAAAAAAAGTTTCCAGGTGCTGTGGTCCTATAGATGTAATAATACCATGCATCGGATGCACAATATCGCATATCTCCTTGATATCACCTACATGTCTTGCACCCATCTCACAGATAAATATCTCGTCTGTGGATTTTAATGAGCCTCTTATTGTTTTTACAACACCCATTGGTGTATTATAGCTTTCCGGAGTGATAAGTACATTGTATCTGGTCTGCAGCAGCGTATTAAGGTAATATTTAACACTGGTCTTACCATAGCTTCCTGTTACACCAATAATCTTAAGCTGAGGAGTCTCCTTAAGTCTGCGCTTTGCATCATTAATAAAGTGTCGGTTAACACCATTTTCCACAGGCTTATTGATTATATTCACTACTATCATCATTATACTCTGAAGAATAAGAACTGCTCCCATTATTACCCATAGATAATTATATGATAAAAATATGGCACAAAGAGCAATTATAACGCCATTAACCACAATGTCCGTAACCATAAGTCTTTTTACTCTGTTGGTATACACCAGTTTTTTCTTGGTTTTCTGCACCTTAAGATATCTGAAATAATATATGCATATACATAAGCCAAGAATAAAAATAATTCTAAGTGGCATAAGACTGGTTCCGGATGCAAACGCTCCAAGTAAAAGCATTACAACCAGTATGGTCTGCCGTCCAATATTTTTCTTAAGCCAGTTAAAATGTTCTCCATTCTTATATCCATTGAGCTGGAACATATGAAGGTTGTATCTCATTACATAAAAATATGCTGCAAGAAAGGCCACAGCACCAATTATCAAAATAATCTTGTCTGCCATTATTGTTCTCCTAGTTTAAAATATGCATTCATTATACTCATAAATACCCCCGGCTGGTCAAGAAAGCTGTAATGCCCTGCCCCTTTAATTGTAGCAAGTCCAGAACCCGGAATAAGCTTCTCCATCATCTGTCCATCCTTAAGAGGTGTCGCTGTGTCACCATCCCCCCATACCAAAAGAGTATCCACCTTAATTCGAGGCATTAATTCTCTTAAGTCCTCATTAACTGCTTTAACAAGACACTGTCTCATAATCGGTGTTGCATTCCTATAATCTGCCGACCCCTGTCTGTTCTTCCATTCATCAATAATATCAGGACATATAGCATGAACTAATTTCAGGCTGACAATTTTCTTAAGTATCTTATATCTTCTTATCTTAAACTTCTGCTTAAAGCTCTTCTCTGGAACAATACCTGCACTGTCAATCAGAACAATCTGCTCTATATTAAATGGAAGCTCATCCTTAGCAGCGAGCCTGATAATAATACGTCCGCCATAGGAATGCCCAAGCAGCACAGCACTTGTAATATTCATTTGTGCAAAAAAACTGATGACAAACTGAGCATAATCCTCCACCGCCCATGGTTTCTTAGGCTCATCACTTGTACCAAATCCCGGAAGATTAAGTGTTATGACTCTAAATTTGACTGCAAGGCAGCTGGCAACAGAATCATACACCTCAAGGGTTGTTCCCCAGCCCTGTAAAATTACAGCTGTTCTCTCACCATCACCAAATACCTTATATTGAATTCTATATCCATCAACAACTGTTTCCATTGTATCCATAAATGTCCTCTCAAAAATACACATTATTTTTAAGTATATCATTATGAAAAAGAGTTGTAAATTGTAACTTTTCTTTCCAGTCAAACTTGTTGTTATATATATTTATACTCTCATACTCTTGAACAAGACTTTGTATTTTGAGAATTTATTGAATATGCAAATGCCCTCCAGGTAAAAACTGTCTGAGTGTACGTCAGTACACGAGTTTTTTTACCTGGAGGGTTGTAATTTGCATATTCAATAAAACTCAAAAATACAAGTCGACTTCAATATATGAAAGTATAAATATATTATATACCTACTCTTTTACTGCTCCCGATGATACTCCCTGCACAAGGAATCTGGACAGGCAGAAATAAAGTATTATTATAGGTACACCTATGAATACTGCACCAGCTGCAAACTTGGAGAACTTGGTATCATCAAGACTCATGAGACCTACCGCAACTGTCCAATGGTTTCTGTTCTTAAGCAGAAGCTTTGGCAGAATGAAATCACTCCACGGAAAGGCAAATGCAGTTAAGGCTGTATATACCAGTATTGGCTTAGACAAAGGCATTGTAATCTGCCAGAATATTTTATGCTGACTGGCCCCGTCTATTCGCGCTGCCTCATAGATGGAATTACTGATTGTATCATAATAGCCCTTCTGTACCATATAGCTCATTGGCGCGCCTGCTGCATATATAAGCACAAGGCAGAAAATATTGTCCACAAGCTTAAAGTTAACCATTATATAGTACACTGCCGTCATTGTCATAAAGCCCGGAAACATACTAAGAAGCATTGCAAATTTCATGAGGCTCTTTCTCATCTTGAATCTAAACCGGCTGAGAGAATAGGCTGTAAGTGTTGTAAGAATTGTTCCCAGCACACTTGCCGATGCCGCAATAATCAAGGTATTAAGCAGCCATTTTTTATAATTGTCCACGTCATCCGAGAACAGATTTTTAAAGGAATCCAGACTGAAGCTGCTTGGAAAAAATCCCTTAAAATCATATATTGAACCGGTTTTGGAGAAGGATGCAAGTACCAGCCATAATATAGGAAACAAAAAGATGGCACTTACAGCTATCAAAATAATATATGTAATTATTGTATCCAGACACTTTCCTGCTGAATAATGATGTCTTATTTTCATCGATAAGTATCCTCCTTCTTATAGGCTGCACTTCTTACATATACCGTCAGCGAGAAGATAGATGTAATTACAAATATAATCAGACTGACTGCAGCTCCTACTGAATAATAGTCATTGGCAATACTTAGGTTGTAGAGCCAGTTAATCAGAAGGTCCGTATCGTTGGCGTTAAAATATCCTGTTGAATACAGTCCGCCTCTTAAGAAGTAAAATACACCGAAGTTGTTGAAGTTACCTATAAAGCTTGTAATAAGCACAGGTGTTGTTGAAAAAATAACAAATGGAAGTGTTATTTTGATAAACTGTTTCCATTTTCCGGCACCATCTATACTTGCAGCTTCATACAGGTCTGTATTCATATTAGATAAAATTCCGGTTGCCATCAGCATCGTTGTAGGAATAGTCAGCCACGCATTAACCCCAAGTCCAATTATCTTGGCTCTGATTCCAGCAGTAATATTAAGGAAATCCACTGCGTATCCATAGCTTTCTTTAATATAATGGTTAATTGGTCCTCCAAGCGAAAACATAAATTTGAAGCCCAAAAGTGTTACAAAGCCAGGTACTGCATAAGCCAGAATCGGAAAAGACCTCCAGAATGCCTTACCCTTAACACACTGCTTATTAAGAAGAAGTGCAAGACCAAGTCCTCCAAAATAATTAAGCCCTGTTGTAAGGAAAGCCCATATAACATTCCATCCAAGAATTTTTACAAAGGTGGTTCTGATGTTTCCAAGGGAAAAGATTTTCTGGAAATTATATAAGCCTACCCAGTCAACAAGCTTAGGTGGAACATGGTCTGCTCCGCCATAATTGGTAAAAGCAAGTAATATCATAAATACTATCGGGAGCACCGTAAACACCAAAACTCCTGCAATTGGGACTCCCAGTGCAAGCTTATGAAATTTTTTATCTGCAAAATTGCTGAAGGCCTTTGGGAAGGAAGGAAGTGCTTTACCCTCCCTCACGTTCTTATCAATCTGCAAAATATCCCTGATATTGGACACGTGGGCGCATACAAATGCAATTACAATACCTACCGACATAATACCTATCAAAAGCATTGTGATTGAGTTATCCCCCTCAAGGATTCCAGCCCAGGCATCAGCCTCCTGGGTTCCAAGAGTGAATATTCCAATTATGTTTTTAACACCCTGTGTAATCATGAACCATATAAATGCAGCAAATAATCCCATATACAGCAGCCCCTTAACCCACTGGTGATATAGAAGCTGTCCAAGTCCCATTACAACAAATGATGCTTTGGTCTTAATGGATATACTTTGTTTATCAGTCATTATTTTTCACCCTCATCTGCAAGTGTATATATCTTATCGTAAATTGTCTTCGCTGTTGTATCAAGTGCATCCTGCATGTGTTCTACATCAGGGTACTTTTCAACCTGACCCTTAATCTTTCTGAAGGCATCAAGTGTTACATCTGCCATTAAGGTCTGAATTGGATCCCATACTGAACTAAGCTCACTTACAGGTGGCATAAGATATATTTCACCATTCTTCAGATTATCAAATATCATCTGCGTAACATCCCCTTCACCTGCGGCATCAGAACGTACAGGCGCAATTCCAAGCTCCTCAGTTCTTGATGCAACCTGGTCATAGCTTGTTGCAAAATCAATAAATAAAGCGCATTCCTTTGGATGCTTAGTGTATGAGCTGATTGCATAACCACTTATTCCACCCATGCACACACTTTCTGTCCATTCCTTAACCTCACTGCTGTCCTGTGTAATATTGCCATCAGCAGGCAGCTTTCCAGGAATCTCAGTCATAACAAGATTTTCCTTCGCCTTATCCTTTGCCTCTGTCTCAGATAATCCTTCTGCCTCATATACTGCTGCAAGCTTATCATAAAATAAAGAATATGTATTAGGTGTTGATATTGAGCAAAAAGCGGTTCCATCAGCAACGAATTCATATCTTCCCGTCTTAATTGAAGCATCTGCACAGCCCTCCGTCATAAGCTCTGCAAAATCCTTCATAAGCAACATTCCTTTGGCACTGTTTCCACTATTAACCCCAATATCTTCTGTATCATATGTTTTTCCATCAAATCCAAAAACATAGGAATCATAAGAAAACAGGAAATATGATGACATATAATAATCACTTAATGCGGCAAGCAGCCCATATTGTTCTGTCTTACTGGTACTTTCATCTGTATCTCTTAAGAGCTTGGAATATGCATACAAATCGTTCCAGTTTTCCAGAAAGTCCGGTACACTGTTCTTATCGTCGTCCCAATCTGACTCCCAATTATCAGGTAATTTATCCTTACGGTAGAAAAGCATAGGTTCATCAACATTAACAGGAACTCCGCAGTATGCCTCTTCACCATCAACGGTTATTTTGAAAGCATCCCATGCCTCCTGAGGAACCTTTCCGTAGCATTCATAATCCACGGGATTAATCTTGGCAATATGCTTACCGGATGCAAATTTCATAAGAACATCATTAGCCTGATATTCAATGTCAGGTCCACAGCCATTCGGTCCATCCTCTGCAAGATTGGTAAATTCATGCATATTGGCATCTACTGTCTCAATCCCCTGGTCTGCATATTTCTCGTTAAATGCTGCAAGAAGCTTATCAAGATACCCTTCCGTTCTTGCTGTGTCACTGTCAAGTATCTCAAGAACCACCTTGTCTTTCGACTTATCCTTCTTACCACACCCTGCTGCCGGAATAATCATTGCAGCAGCAAGTACAAGTGCCAGTGCTCCTTTAACTCTTCTATTCATCATATTTTTTTACCTCCATCTATATATAGGTTATGACTATATGGTTCAATTACATATCCATCCACCTGCTGTGTGCGCTCTGTACTATTAATATATAATTCAATTTTCTTATCCTGCAGATGGTGCTTTATAACCAGTACATCCTCTGCTGCATATATTCGTGTGTCCATCTGTGAAAAATCATATTCGTGTCGAATTGCAGCAAGTGTTCTTATAAGCTTTTTCAAATCCTCACAGCCACTCTGAGCTAACTCCCAATCCATGCATTTTCTGCATCCGGGGTCAAAGCCTCCTGTAGTATAAATCTCTGTGCCATAGAATATACATGGTGCACCAGGATACATAAACAGCATACACAATGCCATTTTTAATTTTTCCTTATTCTCACCAACCTCAGTAAAAAATCTATAGGTATCATGGCTGTCAAGAAGATTCAGCATCATTGAATTAACAATGTCTGTATTTCTCATAAGAATTTCATTGAGCTTCCACGCCGCCTGCCTGGCGTTCTTTCTGTCTTTTGCCAGATAGTCAAGGCAAAGCTTTGTAAAAGAATAATTCATTATTGAATCATACTGGTCTCCTCTAAGGTAATTGCTGGCATCATGCCAGTTCTCACCGATAATCACAACATCCTCATCTATTCCCTTTACGGCATTTCTGAATTTTTTCCAAAAATCATGGCTGACCTCATCGGATACATCAAGACGCCATCCATCAATTTTATACTTATTTATGTAAAAACAGGCTATATCTATAAGGTATTGCTGTACCTGAGGATTTGAGGTGTTAAATTTAGGCATATAATCGCAGGATGCAAATGTCTCATAATTATGTAACTGCTTATCTGGTCTGTCCCCATGAATAATAAACCAGTCATGAAATTGTGAATTACGTCCCTTTTGAAGTACATCCTTAAATTCCATTATATCCTCGCTGCAATGATTAAACACTGCATCAAGAACAATTCTTATTCCCTTTTCATGAGCCCTATCTACCAGCTCCTTAAGGTCCTCATTAGTACCAAACTGTTCATCCACCTTATAATAATCGCTTATATCATATTTATGGTTAGAACAGGATTCAAATATCGGAGTAAGATATATGGCATTAATTCCAAGTGACTGCACATAATCAAGTCGGTTAATTATACCACGTAAATCTCCACCGGCAAACATTTTAGGAGTAGGTTCATCACCCCACCGGCTATTAATATAGTCTGTATTTTTGTCTTTGTTACCTATGTCAAAACGCTCTACAAATATCTGATAAAACACTGCATTAGTCATCCATTTTACCTGATGCATAATATCAGCCCTGTTAATATATGGATACTGAAAAAAATTATAGTATCCAATTGTAAAATCGTAATTTTCTGTAATTCCATCTTCAGAAAAATAATATTCTCTGTCTCCATCGTTTACAAGAAATACATATGCAAGTCTTGTATCCTCAAGCTTTAATCTGACTGTATAATAATCAAACAATTCTCCTGAATATGACTTATCCATAAGCTGTTCAAGCTGTGACTCCCCAAACAGGTACTTATTCTGGTATATTACTTTTACCTCAGTCATATCATCTTTTGCTGTACGCAGTCTTAACACTATTTCATTCTCAGCTACGGGGAAACAATAAGAAGAATCAACAATGTGTTGAATAGCATGTCTGTTCATAACGGGTCTCCTCTGAATTTCCCTTAAATCAACTGGCTGCCGTATTGGCAGCCAATTGAAGAATAAGAGAGGTTTTATTTGGTGATTACTACTGAATTATCATCAAGATTAACTGTTAATGTATATGTACCATCTGCACCAATCTTAAGATTGTTGCCACCTGTTGAGCTTAAAAGCTTTACAGTCTCTGCGTCTGTTGCATTAGGCTCTTTAAGTACAATGCCTGTGTCTGTATCACCATCAAATACTGAGAAACAGAATTCTGTGTCTGCTGTCATATCCATTGTAATTGAGAATGTATTGCCATCTCCTCTTGTTAATTCCTTGTGGTCTGACCAGTCCTCAACCCAGCTGCCCTTAACAATAACCTTGGTATTCTCATTGGCTGCATATGTAGTCTCATCCTCCTGTGAAGGTGCAGCTGTTACATCGCCATTTCTTACAATTACAAGTGTATCCTGTGCTGCATTATCCGGGTCTGTAGTAAGTGTAATTGTATAATTACCATCTGCAAGTACTCCGATATTAGCATTCTCACCTAATCCGCCAGCTCCCTCTATCTGAGCTGCGTCACACTCTGTAACAGCGCCCATTCCATGCTGGTCTTCCCACTGCCAGTCATGAATTATCTGGAATTTATCATCCTTAAATAAATCAATTGTGATTGAGAATTCATTAGCTGTACTGCCTGTTGCCTTTAATTCATAGTTAGCCTTATCCTCATCACTTGCATTCGCATCTGCCCATGCACTGCCCTTAAGTGGGCCACCATTAGTTGATTCACCAACTATGTACCATTTTCTGGTATCTTCTGTTACGTTGGTGTTCTTAAAATCCCCATAGAGCTTGATATCTGAATCAAATGTATCCTTTGTAAGGTCCTTTGCACTTGCCTCTTTAAATGAAGAGGTTGCATACCATCCGTTAAATTCAAAGCCGTCTACTGTCTCAAACTTAGAATAGTCATCCTTTGATAATACTTTGCCTGATGTTGCCGTGGCCTTTCCAAGCTCTGTGTCACCATTCATAAATGTGACTGTTACCTTTGCTCCGCCATCCTTCTTGCCACATGCTGCAAGTGAAGCTACTGCCATTGCACACACAAGAATGAATACTACTGCTTTGCTGATTTTTTTCATTGTTTTGTCCTCCAATTTGTTTTATTTCTTGACTTAAACGTTTCACTTAAACGTTTAAGTAGATATTAGCACAGGTTTATTTCCTTGTCAATATTAACTTGACATTTTTTTCATTAGGTGTTTTATTATAACTTATACGTTTAATTAAACAGGAAAGAGCATAAACAATATGAATAAAAAACCAACTGTAAAAGATGTAGCCAGAGAGGCCGGTGTGTCAGTAGCAACCGTTTCTTATATAATGAACAACCGAACCGATATGAAGATAAGCGACCAGACACGCAAGAAGGTTCTCCAGATTGCCAATCTTCTCAATTATATTCCAAGCTCTGCCGCCAGAACCCTGGCAACAGGCCGCAACAGCATTATCGGTGTTGCATATAAGACAAGTGATTCATCTCCCTCAAGAAGTCTGGAGATTACAAGCTTTGCCAACAGACTAATTGCAAGACTTAACAGAATGAAATATGATGTTCTTTTTATGCCAATTAACGCTACAGAAGATAATATTACAATTAATCGTAATATCGATGGAATTCTGGCAATTGACCTTTCAGAGCAGGACTTTTCTTTTCTTGCTGATAACTGTCTGGTTCCAATTATCAGTGTTGATATGATTATTAATGACATGCTCTTTTATCAGATATACTCAGACATTCCTGTTCATATCAGGGAAGCTGTTGATTATACAGGTGATGATTATATTGTATGTCTGGAAAAATATAGTAATACTAACTATATGAATTATGTTATTGATGGAATAGATGAGGCTCACCTTGCCATAATTGATAATTTCTACGACAATGTAAGTCATATAGACAACAGCAAGAAGAAAATTGTTATTGGAGCCAACTTAGCTCTTGCTCTTCGTCCATACATGAAGGACGAAGACATGGTGGTTATTGCTTCTAATGATACGTCTAATCTGCTTCCTGCATCTGTCAGAGTTATTAAAAATGATGTATCCAAAAAAGCTAACGTGGCAATTAATATCCTTCTCAATGCTATGGACCGCAAATTTGAAGTAACCCATGACCACAAGATTCTCTAGTCAATCCAGCGCAGTTCGTCCGGTGTCTTATTCAAAATAATACTTGACACCTTATTAATAATAATTCACAATTAATGAATACTAACTGTCAAGGAGAAAGCTAATGCCTTTTTGTATTAAATGTGGTAACAAATTAGATGATAATGCACGTTTTTGTGGTGTGTGTGGCAACCCCGTTAAGCCAGTTGTAACTGCTCCTGCTGCCCCATCATTCATGGATTCCGGATGGGAATCAATTATAGGTTATGAAAAAGTCTTTACCTTACTTGGTAATACTATTGTTATTCCCGCTAATCTTGATGCCTTTAATTCATACCGGCTTAGAATCAGAGCTATTGCAATTCAGTGTACCGATAAGACGGCTAATGAATACAGGATGTATATCAACAATCTGGAGTCTTTTATGAGGCACTTTTTGAACATCTATAATCTTAATCTGTCGATATTAACTCATAAGGCCATTGATATTCTTGTATCCGAGAATGTGTGGAATATTTCACATGATGATTTTTTTGCACAGCACCAGGCAGATTTTCACTACGCGCTGGATGACTACAACGTGGTAAATGAGAACCTCGCTATTACAGTTAACAATAATCGCAACAGCACTGCCAACGCTATGTCATATGTGCCTACAATGTATGGTGGTGGATTTGGATTGATGGGAGCACTCAAGGGAATTGCTACTGCCGCCGCTTACAATGTTGTAAGAGACAGCATTGAAGACAGCGTCATTAACAGTACTTCAATTAAGCCAGCTCAAAGTGCTGAATTATATAACCAGATTAATTTTGACCTTTTAATGCATGATGTGTATTGCGACTATTTCAATGTGTTTTTATCCATTGTCTGGAATCTTAATCAGAACGGTAAGGGAATATGGTGGAACACAATAGAGGAAAGCCAGAAAGCTGACAAAATATTTGAAAATATATCTAACCCATATTTTCCTCAGGATAAAATCAGTGAAGCAATTATCTCAATTATTATGATTGACCCTTATAAAGCTGACATATACAAGTTCCTTATTTCAAAATATGGAATGACAGATGAAATAGTAGCACTTAAGAATTATTTTGGATTTACAGAATTTGATAACCCAAGAATTATCTAATATTCATATATAGCAAAGGCGGATGTCATTCATCCGCCTTATTAATTATCTTATAAAGTTTGTCTGATAATCTCTTTCTCTCTCTGGCATCTCTACTCCGGCTTCCCTGCCCGCCTCGATACACTTAAGCATCCATGCCATATTGCGTCCCAGATTGCGCATTGTCTGAAGACCTTCTTCATCCTGCACTGTCTGCTCCGGTGCATTTCCATGTATCTGATTCCAGTATGTACTTGGCACAACAGGCATACAGTTGATTGTGAAATATTTATTAATCTGGTCAAATGCTGCTGAACCGCCGCCTCGTCTCATACTTACAATTGCTGCTGCCGGCTTATATGCCAGCTTTGAACCGGCTGAATAAAACAATCTGTCCATAAATGATGTTAATGCTCCAGAAGCAGCAGCGTAATGAACAGGTGAGCCAAATACATAGCCATCATACTGCTGTACTGTTTCGGCAATCTCATTAAGACAGTCCTCGTTAAATTCTTTAGGTTAGAATCGATGATGGGGTAAACGAAAAAGCAGTTTTGGCTTT